>CAZADK010000050.1:2341-13293 GCA_964483855.1 uncultured Rhodoferax sp. | reverse complement strand
AAGCAGACGAATCACATCGAGGTGATCCTCTCGCTCCAGGTAAAGCCAAACCAGAGGCATGATGGGCCTGAGTTCCGGCGGGAGCGTGAAGTCTTGCAAGCCCATGGCCGGCCATCTCGACACGGTCGACGGCGGACAGAAATCCGTCGCGCGCACTTCTCGCATTGAAAAATATCAAAAACTACACCTGTTTCGGGGCCATTACCCGTCGGGACCCACCGAACTGCCAAGTCTGGTGGGCGGTGCAGGGTTTGAACCTCCGACCCCAGCTGTGCGAACTGCTGGCCATCGTGGATGCGGGAGGGCCGATGGACCTGCGGACTGCGGGGCCGAGCGGGTCGGGGACAGCCTGGCGGCGCGTCCATCAGGCCAATGTGGTCGGGTCGATGTTGGCGCCGCAGATGATCATGCATACCTTGTCGTCCGGCCGCGGGCGGTAGGCACTACTTTGCAGCGCCGCCAGTGGCAAGGCCGCCGCGGGTTCGACCGCCAGGCGCATTTCCTGCCACATCCATGCCTGCGCCTCACGTATCGCCTGATCGGACAGCAGCAGCGCCGTCTGGACGTGGCGCTGTGTGACGTTCCAGGCGATGGCACCGATGCGCCGGGCACCCAGTGAGTCGGCCGCGATGCCGCCGACATCGACATCGACCGGATGGCCTGCGGCGCGCGCCTCGAACAGGGTCGGACATTTTTCGGGCTCGAGCGCGACGACGCGGGTGCGCGACTCGAATCCGGCCGCCAATCCGGCGATCAGCCCGCCCCCGCCGACACTGACCAGCACCGCGTCCGGCAACCCCGCCTGCTGCTCGATTTCGAGCGCCAGCGTGCCGGCGCCGGCCACCACCTCGACCTGATCGTAAGCGTGGACCAGCATCGCGCCAGTTGTTGCCGCGCATTCGATGCACGCCTGCAGTGCCTGCGGGTAGTGGTCACCGGCGACAACGACGCTGGCGCCGAGGGCAGTGAGTTTCTGGCGTTTGGCCTGCGGGCTGACGCTGGCAACGAACACCGTACAAGGCACACCGATGCTGCGCGCCGCGGCCGCGCACGCGATGCCGGCGTTGCCGCCCGACGCGATCACCACGCCGCTGGCAGGTACCTGCGCCGACAGCAGCCGGTTGAACATGCCGCGCGCCTTGAAACTGCCACCGACCTGAACTTGTTCGAGCTTGAACCAGACTTCGGCGCAGCCCACGCCCAGCGTCGATCCCGCCACCTTGAGCAGCGGCGTGCGGCGCAGCAGCGGCGATGGCACGTCGAACAGGCGCGCATGCGCGTCCAGAATATCCTGGCGCCCGACCTCGTTGGCGGCGGATGCCGATTGGCGGGTCATGGCTCAGGGTCCTGGCACGTCCTGGATCACCACGGCCAGGTTCTGCCCGGCGCGCACATGGCCGAGCAGCCCATGGGCGTACAAACTGCCGGCGGAGCGGAAAACCACCGGTTCGGGTTCCAGTGCCGGGCGGCCAAGCTGGTGCATCAGGCCGGCGAGTTGCCCGGCTGCGATGGTGTCACCGAGCGCGAAGTGGCGCTCAAAATATCCGTCGCAGGGTGCGAACAGATAGGCGTTGGCGCCGTCGATACGTGTCCAACGTGTCGGTTTTCCCGGCACGGTGTCGATGCCGGGTAGCACACCGGTGTGTTTGAGCACGCGCCGCGTCGCCTCGCGTGTGGCGCGCACCGAGTCGCCGGTGACCCAACCTCCCATGCCCATCTCGGCGGCCAGTGTCGGTATGCCCTTGAGGCTGGTGTATCCGGGCGCTGTGCGGTAGTCGCCCATATTGCTGGTCTGCACGATGATGTCGACACCGAATGCCTCGGCCAGTTCGGCGTTCGCGCGCGACAACTTGGGATCCATGCCATCGGCCAGCACCACGTGGGCGCTGGGCTGGATGAACAAGGTACGGCCGCCGGCGTGCAGGTCGATGTAGTAGTTGGCACGGCTGAAGATGTGTTCAGCGACGTAACAGGCGATCTGCTGCGTCGGTGCCCCGACATGGTCACCCGGGAACACCCGGTTCAGGTTGAGTTTGTCGATCGGCGAGGTACGTCTGCCGGCGCGCAACGCCGGGGCGTTGAACGCCGGCAGCAGAATCAACTGGCCGACCACGTCCTCAGCCCGGGTCTGGCGCATCAATTCGGCAATGACGACCGGGCCTTCGTATTCGTCGCCGTGCACCGCACCCGAGACGACGACCACCGGGCCCGTGCCATTTTTGATCGAGGCCGCGGGAAACGGAATCACGCCCCAGGCATCGTCGTCCGGCGAATGCGGCAGGTTCAGGTTGCCGATCTGCTTGCCGCCGCGGTCCCAGTCGATGTCGCTGAAAACGGTGGTGTTCATGTGTCTTCCATACGCGTCAGATCGGCGCGGTCCACAGTTTCTGGTTGGACAAGGCGTTCGCCACATCGACACTGACGGCGTCGAGCAGTTGCTGCCCTTTTTCCGGCGTCGCCGCCCAGGCTTCGCCGATCAGTCCGAATTTGGAGCGTGTCGCGAGTTGCTGCCATCGGTAGACACCGGGGTTGACGCCTTCGATGGCCGACAGGCCGGGCACCAGCGGCGTGCGCCAGGACTTCTTCAATGGCAATACCGTCTCGGGCGACAGGGCCTGCAGCATCGAGGTCTCGGCTTCACAGGCGTGCAGCACATTGGGCTGGTGCTCCAGGATGCGCCGGATCGATTCGGCGCCGATCTGCCAATAGGTGCCGCCGGCCAGCGGCAATTGCAGCTCGATCGTCAGCTCGGTGATGATGGTTTCGAGTGCGGCGATGTTGCCGCCATGACCATTGAGCACGAAGATGCGCTTGAAGCCATGGCGTGCAGCCGAACGTACGACACAGCCGACGACGGCCGACATGGCGGCAAAGTTCAGCGTCAGTGTGCCGCCCAGCGACATGTGATGCTCGGACATGCCGAACGGAATCGCCGGCGTGACGATGGCGCGTTGGTGCCCCGCCATCAGGCGCGCGGCGCGCAACGAGACCTCGTAGGCCAGTCGCCAGTCGACCTGTACCGGCAGGTGCGGCCCGTGTTGCTCTGTTGCACCCAGCGGGATGATGACGACCGTCTTCTGGCGTGCCAGCGTGCGCAGCGCGGGTGCCGTCATCCGGTCCCAGCGTACCTCGGCTGCTTGTGCCTGTTGCTTCATCACAGCGGCTGCATCGGGTCCATGCGCCGGCCCAGCCACTTCTGGTGCAGCTTGTCGAGTTCGGTGTTCATCGTGTTGAAGAAGATGAACCCGTCGAGCCAGCGCACCAGGCTGTGTTCACCCATGCGCACGCCCATGTGAGCCGGGCTCTGGCGGATGTTGAACTTGAGGTCGAACTCCTTGTTCGGGTTCTTCTTGGCCAGGTCGATGGCCACGATGCTGTTGGTTGCGAAGATCTGCGCCTGGCCCGAAAGGTAGGCAGCGGCGGCAGTGGCATCGTCCTCGGTGCGCATGATGTCGGCCCTGGGGTTGGCGGCCGACAAGGCCATTTCCTGCGTCGTGCCCTTGGCTGCGGCCACCTTGTAACGGCCCAGGTCGGCGGCCGACTTGATGGCGATGTTCTTCGGTCCGTACACCGCCAGCGAGGTGTTGGCGTACGGCGCGGTGAACATGATCTGCTTGGCGCGTTCGGGTGTCAGCCCCATTACCGATATCACGATGTCGACCTTGTCGGTAAGCAGGAAGGGAATCCGGTTGGCGCCGGTGATCTGCGTGATCTCGAGTTTCACGCCCAGGGCCTTGGCCACCATGTTGGCCATGTCGACGTCGAAACCCTCGGCTTCGCGGTTGACGTTCTGCGAACCAAATGGCGGCACGTCGAGAGGCACTCCGATACGGACGACGCCGCGCGTGAGGATCTCCTCGAAGCGGTCGGCCCAGGCCGCGCCGAGGCAGCCGAAGAACAAGGCGAGGATGGCAAGGGAACGCAGGCAGTACTTGAACATGGTGGACTCCTTGGGTGAAAAAAGCGGTGAAAAAAGCGGTGGGAAAAGCGGTGGGAAAAGCGCCCGGGCGGCAGGCGCGGCGGTAGTCGGTGGTTTGCCCGATGCGTATTTCATGGCACATCGACCGTCATCAATTCGCGGCTGGTGCGCGAGAGCAGTTCCGCGCCGTCGCGGGTGACCAGCAGGTTGTCGATGATGCGCGCGCCCAGTCCTTCGGCGCCGATGAAGACCGGGGGTTCGACGCTGACGACCATGCCTGCGCGCAAGGTGTACGGGCTGTCGGCCAGCATGTGCAGGGGTTCGCCCCAGGTGGGTGGAAAACCCGGCGCCAGTCCGTAACCGGTGGTGTGTACCCGGTAGGCCTCCAGGCCGGCGCGCACGATGACTTCCTTGGCCGCGGCATGCGGTTCGGCGGCTGGCACGCCGTCGCGGATCCGGGCAATACAGGCGTCGCTTGCCTGGCGCACGATCGCAACCAGTTCGCGCATGCGCGGTGTCGGCTTGCCGATGCAGAATTGGCGCCCGATCGTGGCGGTGTAACGCCGGCAGGTCGCGCCGAACTCGATGCTGCCGAAGTCGCCCTTGCGCAGCCGCCTTTCGGTCGGTGCGCCATGGCTGAAGCAGGAGCGTTCGCCCGAGACCAGGTTGATCGGGCTGGCGGCGATACCGCTACCCGCCTCGAGCAGGTTTTGCATGACGAGGCCGGCCAGCGCCAGTTCGCTGCGCCCGATCTGCAGTGCCGCGGTGAAAGCCGTCATCGCTGCATCGGCGCGCTGGCTGGCCAGCCGGATGTAGCCGAGTTCGACCGGCGACTTGACCAGCTTGAGGTCGTGCACCAGGTTGCTTGGCTCGGCGACCAGGGCCTTGCCGAGCCATTCGCGGATACGCAGGTAATGGTGCGGATGCAGGTAATACGCCGGCACTTCGATGCCGACGCTGGCCTGGCGCAGCGCGTGTGTGTCAGCGAGTCGTTCGAACGCCGCGATCGGGTCCTGGTTCTCGCCGCCGCCGTATGTCAGTACCTTGTCGACCAGCGCATCCTGCTCGAACTCGTTGCGTTCGCCCTCGCGCGTCAACACCGTCAGGCAAGACGCGTCCGCCGGCACCAGCAGGCACTGGAACTCCTGGTAACTCTTGGCGTCCGAGCCGGTCAGCCAGTGGATCGACACCGGGTGGAACAACACCAGCCAGTCCAGCTGCTGGCTGCGCATCGCCGCCGCCACACGCGCGCGTCGCGTCGCGAATTCGTCCGGGCTGAAGTCGTGTCTGGACATGGCGCGTGGACTGGGGCCGGGTTCAGCGGATCAAAGCGGGGTTGCTCCGTTGCGTCAGAGTGGCGGCAACGGTGCCGTCATCGGACCGCCGAGCCATTTCACATGCAGCTTGTTGAGTTCGCCGTTGAGCGTCTGCTGGAAGATGAAGGTGTCGAGCCAACGCAGCAGATTGTGCTCACCCAGTTTGACGGTGATATGGGCTGGTGCGCGGCGCAACGCGAACTTGAAGTCGAATTCCTTGGCCGGATTCTTCTTGGCCAGTTCCACGACAACCACCGAATTGGCGGCCAGCAGTTGCGACTGGCCCGACAGGTAGGCCTGTACTGCAGTGGCGTTGTCCTCCAGCCGCATGATGTCGGCGTTAGGGTTCAAGGCGCTGAGCACGATGTCTTCGGTCGTGCCCTTGGCGACACTGATCTTGAGTCTGCCGGTTTCCGCCGCTGACTTCACCGCCGTGGCCTTGGCGCCATACACCGCCAGCGAGGTGTCGGCATAAGGCGCGCTGTACATCACCTGCTTGGCGCGCTCCGCTGTCACCGACATCGCAGCCACGTTGATGTCTGCCTTGTCGGTCAGCAGATACGGAATGCGGTTGGCGGCGGTTGCCGGAACCAGTTCGAGCTTCACGCCCAGCCCTTCGGCGACCATACGCCCCAGGTCGACGTCGAATCCCTCGAGTTCGCGTTTGACGTTGGTCGAGCTGAACGGCGGCACGTCGGTGAAGACGACGATACGGATCACCCCCTTGGAAAGTATGTCGGCAAACTTGTCCGCGTACGCCGGAGCGGCGCACAGGCAGGAGAGAACGAACGTAGCGGGCAGAAACCATTTCTTGAACATGATGACCTCCTAGTGAAGAACCGCACTCAGAAACCCCTTCAACTCTTCCGTTTTCGGGGCGGCAAAAAACTCCTTGGCCGGTCCCTGCTCCCAGACCTTGCCCTGGTTCATGAACACCACGCGGTGTGCGACACGGCGCGCGAAATTCATCTCGTGAGTGACAAGCAGCATCGTCATGCCTTCGCGTGCCATGGACTCGAGCACCAGCAGCACCTCGCCGACCAGCTCCGGATCCAGTGCCGAGGTGATTTCGTCGAACAGCATGATGCTGGGCGCCATCGCCAGCGAACGCGCGATGGCGACGCGTTGCTGCTGCCCGCCCGAGAGCTCGTCCGCGTAGGCCTTGATCTTTTCTTCCAGCCCGACCTTGCGCAGCGCCTCGCGTGCCAGCACGGCGGCTTGCGCCGCGCCGATGCCCTTGACGATGGTCGGCCCCAGCGTGATGTTGCGCTCGACGGTGAGGTGCGGGAACAGGTTGAAGCTCTGGAACACGATGCCGACCCGGGCGCGCAGTTCGCGCAGGTTGGCGCGCGGGTCGTGCACCGCGACGCCATCGACCCAGACCTCGCCACCCTGCACCGGTTCCAGGCCGTTGATGCAACGCAACAGCGTGCTTTTGCCCGATCCCGAACGCCCGATGATGGCGACGATCTCGCCTTTCTCGATGTTCAGGTCGACGTCCTGCAGCACCGTGTTGCTGCCATAGGACTTGCGCACGGACTTAAGCTCAACGAACGCCACGGCGTCTCCCTTCGAGTACCCGGCTGTACCGCGTGAGCGGATAACACAGGCTGAAATAAAGCGCTGCCACCAGCAGGTAGACGGCAAATGGCTGGAACGTCGCGGCGGTTGTCATCTGTCCTTCGCGCGTGAGTTCGACGAAACCGATGACCGCGGCGAGCGAAGTGTTCTTGATCAGCTGGACCAGGAATCCCACCGTGGGCGGTATCGCGATACGCACTGCCTGCGGGATGATCACGTGCCGCAACTGCTCTATATAGGTCAGCCCGATCGCGGTGCCGGCCTCCCATTGCGTCCTGGGAATGGCGATCAGGGCACCGCGCCAGATCTCGCCCAGGAAGGCGCCGGCATAAACCGAGAACCCGACCGTGGCCGCGATCAGCGGCGGCAGGTCGTAACCCACGATGGACAGTCCGAAATAAAAGATGAACAACCAGGCCAGCAGCGGAATACCCTGGACCAGGCCGACGTAGCCACGCGCCAGCAGGCGGGGCAGCAGGTGGTGCGAGGCGCCGCCGGCGGCCACGAGCAGGCCGATCAGGCTGCCGCCAGCCAGCGCCAGCAACGTCAGCGCAATCGTCCAGCGTACCGCCAGCACCAGGTAGTACACATCGAGCAGGGCGAGTTCGCGGATCATCAGCGGCGGAACATCAACATGTAGCAGAGCCGGAAGCCGCCGCGCATCAGCAGCGTCAGGCACAGGTACAGCACTGAGATCACCGTGTAGACCTCGAAATCGCGGAAGGTCCGCGACTGGATGATCGAGCCGGCATGGAACAGGTCGGCAGCCGAAATTTGCGACACCACACTGGTGGCCAGCATCAGCAACACGAACTGGCTGCTCAGCGACGGGTAGACATTCTTGAGCGCCGGCAGCAGCACCACGTGGCGGAAAATCTGGGGTCCGGTCAGGCCAAGAGAGATGCCGGCCTCGATCTGCGACTTGGGAATACTTTCGAAACCGGCGCGCACGATCTCGGCCGTGTAGGCAGTCAGATTGATGCTCAGCGCCAGCAGGCTGGCCGTCATGACGTCGAGCTTGATGCCGATGGCGGGCAGGCCGAAAAAGATCAGGAACAACTGCACGATCAGCGGCGTATTTCGGATCACCTCGACATAACTGCGTGCGATGGCCCGGGCCCAGGGTCGACCGTACAACAAGACGATGGCCACCAGCGTGCCGAACACGAAACCCACCGTGATCGTCACGGCGCTGAGTTCGATCGTGACGATCAGACCGTCGAGGATGGCGTCTTGCTGTGCCAGTACGTCTCGAAATCGGAAGGTATAAGCCATTTCAAATATGAATTTACTTTTCTGGTCGCTCGCGGATCCGGCAATTTCCTGGAATCCGCATGCACGATAGGCTATTGGAGGTCACTTGCACAGATGGTGAATACGGCCTCGCTGTTTCGTGTGCTGAAACTTGGTCGAATCTGGTTCATCAAAAAAATATGGCATATTGAAAATGAAGGACTCAATCGGTGGCTACGTTTGATCCCGTTACGGTCAAGTACACCGCTGCTGCGCTGGACAAGGCGCTGGACATCCGCGAGGCATTGGCCGCCTCGCCCGGCACAGATCTGCAAAGATGGCGAATTCGCGATCGGCGCATCCTGGGCGCAACCGACGTATCCAGGCCTTGACTACAAATTCGCGAACCCACAGGTATCACTGGTGCGGGTGGCCGCCAACCTGCCGCTCGAAGCCAGCAACATCGACCTCATCTGACTGGCGCAGACGGGTCTGGCCTTTGCCGGCTGAGCGTAGCCAGCACCTGGACAATGCCATCCCCGATACCTGCGCCGCCACCGGTAACCAGAGCCGGCTGACTGCTGCTTGCCGATGCGGCTTGCTGTGCCAGAATGTTTTAAACCGAATTCGGTGGATTCTCGCCGGACACCGCCAGCACCCGCAGCCCCGGAGACACCCGTGAGCCCCTCATTTCCGCGCCTGTTCACACCGCTGCGCATCGGCAGCACCGAGATCCGCAATCGCATCGTCTTCGCCGGGCACGGCTCGCGCTTTGTCGACTGGCACAGCTTTCACCTCAATGACCGACAGGCGCACTACCTCGCCGAGCGGGCACGCGGCGGCGTCGGCATGATCATCCAGGGGTCGTCGATGGTGCACCCCACCGGGTTGGCTGCGGCGGGTGTGAACGAGGTCTGGTCAGACGCCTCGATCCCGTCTTACGCCCACATCACAGACGCCGTCCACGAAGCCGGCGCCAAGATTTTTGGCCAGTTGTCGCACCTGGGCCGGCAGGGGCATGGGTTTGCCACCCACCGCGAACTTTGGGCGCCGTCCGCCATACCCGATCCGGCCAGCCGCATCGTGCCCCATGCGATGGATAGTCACGACATCCAGGAACTGGTCGGCTGCTACAGCAGCGCGGCGCGGCGGCTCGCCAGTGCGGGCTTTGATGGTGTGGAGGTCTACCTGGCCCATGGTTATCTGCTGGCGGAATTCCTTTCGCCCTTCAGCAACGCGCGCCAGGACGCCTATGGCGGCTCGCTCGAGAACCGCTGCCGCCTGCCCCTGCGGGTGATCGAGGCGGTCCAGCGTGCGGTGCCCGGCTTCCCGCTCGGCATCCGGGTCAGCGCCGAGGAGTTCGTGCCCGAAGGCATTCATCCGCAGGAATGCAATGCGATCCTCGAGCACCTGCTCGACCGGGTCTCGGTGGATTACATCAGCGTGAGCCAATCCAACTATGCCTCGATCGACCGCATGATCCCGGACATGAGTTATCCGCGCGCTCCGTTCGTTCATTACGCGGCTCAGGTGCGCCAGGTGGCGCGCGGCATCCCGGTGTTCGTGGTAGGCCGCCTCGTGACGCCGGAGCAGTGCGAGACCCTGCTGGAGAACGGCACGGCCGACGCGGTATGCCTGGTGCGTCCATTGATTGCCGATGCACAGTGGCCCGAAAAGGCGCGCGATGGCCGCCGCGACGATATCCGCGAATGCATCTCCTGCAATGTCGGCTGCCGCGGCGGACCCCATCGCGGAACCCCCATCGCCTGCCTGGTGAACCCGGCGGTGGGCTACGAGGCCCAATTCGGCGTCGGAAAGATAACGACGGCCGCGGCACCGCGCCGGGTACTCGTGATCGGAGGAGGTCCCGGCGGCCTGAAGGCAGCAGAAACAGCGGCCTTGCGCGGCCATCAGGTGACGCTGCTCGAAGCCAGCGATCAACTTGGCGGCCAGGTGCTGGTGGCCGCCGCTGCCATGCCGTACCGCGATGAGTTTGCCAACAGCGTGCGTTTTCTGGAGCGGCAGGTCCGCAAGCTCGGAGTGCAGATACAACTCGGCACACCCGCCACACTCGCCAGCACCGTAGCGGCGCGGGCCGATGTGGTGATCGTCGCCACGGGCTCGCGGCCTGGCCGCCCTGCGGTCGCGGGCGCCGAACTGCCCCATGTGTGCAGCGTGCATGACGCAATCGCTCGCGGCGTCACCGGGCCGCGCGTGGTCGTGGTCGATGGCGGGGAATCCGACTGGAAGTGCCTCACCACTGCCGAAGCCATGGCGGCGGCGGGCCACGCAGTCAGCATCGTGTCGCCGGTGCCGATCGGCACCGAGATGGACAGCTTCTCCAAGCCACCGCTGATGCGGCGCCTGCGCGCCGCCAACGTACAGGCCATCGAGTACCACTCGGTGGCAGCGATCGAACCCGGTCGCTTGCAGGTACGCGAAAACCTCAGCGGCGAGACGCGCTGGATCGCTGCCGATGCGGTGGTCCTGTCCTGGTACGGTGTGGCTGAAGACGCCCTGTACGCCAGCTTGCGTGCCATCGAGGGTCTTGAAGTGCATGCGGTTGGCGACTGCCTGGCTCCACGACGCGCGATCGACGCTATCTGGGATGGGTTCCGTATCGGACTGGCGGTTTGAACGGTGGGGCGCACCGAGGGCCAGGCGATTGAGCAGTTATGCCGCACCATCACGCGCCTGGCGCATGAGTGGGTGCAACGCAGCGCTGCCGGGCCGGTGGTGCTCAAGCTCAAGTCTCACTGGCGCGAACGCGAACCGAAAGTTGATGGACTTGAATATTTGCTGCTGGATGAAGCCCAGTTCATCCGAGACTGGGGCACTTGGGTCAAGCATCAGGTTGACTTCAACAAGCAGCGCCGCATTGCATTCACCGGGTCAGCCATGCC
>CAZADK010000050.1:0-2241 GCA_964483855.1 uncultured Rhodoferax sp. | reverse complement strand
GGGCGACGGACGGGCATGTCGATAGCGGCCGATGTAGTCCAAGGGCCTGGGGCGTTATCGAGGTGGGGTGGTGCGCCCCCATCAGGGCTCCTGCCACGCCCGCCGCGCCAGCTCGCCAATGCTCGCCGCATCCACCCGAAAGTACGCGCGCAGCGCGGCCCGGGTGTCGCTGCGCCCGAAACCGTCGGTGCCCAGCGTGTGAAAACCGCGCCCCTGCGGTATGAAGGCACGCACGCTCTCCGGCACCGCGCGCACGTAGTCGGTGGCGGCAATCACCGGCCCCTGGGTCTCGGCGAGCAGCCGGCCCAGGTAGCTTTGTGGCCGAGCCGCGCCATCGCGCGCCAGTTCGCTCCAACTGGTCACGCTGATCACGTCGGCGGCGATGCCCTGTTCGGCCAGCAGCGCGGCCGCGCGGATCACCTCGGTGAGGATGGCGCCCGAACCCATCAACGTGACGCGCCGGGCACTGCCGCTTGCGACGCTGGCGTAGCGGTAGGCACCACGCAACACGCCGTCGGCCGCACCTTCGGGCAGGCTGGGCTGGGCGTAGTTTTCGTTCATCAGCGTGATGTAGTAGAAGACGTCGCGTTGCTCCACCAGCATCTCGCGCATGCCGGCGTGCAGGATCACCGCCAGCTCGCCGGCAAACGCCGGGTCCCAGGCCTTGCAGTTCGGAATCGTCGCGGCCACCAGGTGGCTGCTGCCGTCCTGGTGCTGCAGGCCTTCGCCGGCCAGCGTGGTGCGGCCCGACGTGGCGCCAAGCAGGAAGCCGCGGGCACGCTGATCGGCCGCGGCCCAGATCGCGTCGCCGACGCGCTGGAAGCCGAACATCGAGTAGTAGATGTACAGCGGCAACATCGCCAGGCCGTGCACGCTGTAACTGGTGGCCGCCGCTGTCCAGCTGGCCAGTGCACCGGCCTCGCTGATGCCTTCTTCCAGGATCTGGCCGTCCTGGGCCTCGCGGTAACTCAGCACCGAGCCGATGTCCTCGGGCGCGTATTTCTGGCCCACGCTGCTGTAGATGCCGACCTGCTTGAACAGGTTGGCCATGCCGAAGGTGCGCGCCTCATCCGCGACGATGGGCACGATACGCGGGCCCAGCAGCTCGTCCTTGAGCAGGTTGCCGAGCATGCGCACAAAAGCCATGGTGGTGCTCATCTCCTTGCCGTCGGCGTTCAGCGCAAACGCACTGGTGCTCTCGATGGCGGGCACCGGAACCCCGTCGCAGACTGTTACGCGGCGCGGCATGGAGCCGCCCAGCGCGGCGCGGTGTTCGCGCAGATAGGTCATCTCCGCGCTGTCGTCGGCAGGCCTGTGGAATGCCAGCCCCTTGGCCTGTTCGTCGGACAGCGGCAGGTCGAATCGGTTGCGAAACGCAAGCAGGTCGCCATCGTCCAGCTTCTTCTGGCTGTGCGTGGTCATCTTGCCCTGGCCGGCGCTGCCCATGCCATAACCTTTCTTCGTATGGGCCAGGATCACGGTCGGTTGTCCCCGGTGCCGTGCCGCGGTGGCGTAGGCGGCGTGGATCTTGACCAGGTCGTGACCGCCGCGCTTGAGCCGGTCGATCTGCTCGTCGGTGAGGCCCATCGCCAGCCGCGCCAGTTCCGGGTTCTGGCCGAAGAAGGTGTCGCGGTTGTAACGTCCGTCCTTGGCGGCGAAGGTCTGCATCTGGCCGTCGACGGTTGCTGCAAAGGCGCGCGTGAGTGCACCGGTGGTGTCGGCCGCGAACAACCCGTCCCAGTCGCTGCCCCAGACCAGCTTGATGACGTTCCAGCCGGCGCCGGCAAACAGCCGCTCGAGTTCATCGATGATGCGCCCGTTGCCACGTACCGGTCCGTCGAGTCGCTGCAGGTTGCAGTTCACCACCCACACCAGGTTGTCGAGTTGTTCGCGTGCCGCCAGTGTCAACGCGCTCATGCTCTCGGGTTCGTCCATCTCGCCATCGCCGAACACCCCCCATACCTTGCGGCCGGTGCAGTCCTGCAACTGCCGGTGCGTGAGGTAACGCATGAAGCGCGCGTGGTAGATCGAACTGATCGGGCCGATGCCCATCGAGCCGGTGGGGAACTGCCAGAAGTCGGGCATCAGCCACGGGTGCGGGTAACTGGACAGGCCCTGCGCGCCATGGTCCCTGGCGGTGATCTCCTGCCGGTAGTGCATCAGATCGGCCTCGCTCAGCCGCCCCTCGAGGAAGGCGCGCGCATACACGCCAGGCGCGCTGTGCGGCTGGAAAAACACCAG
>CAZADK010000049.1:5481-13447 GCA_964483855.1 uncultured Rhodoferax sp. | reverse complement strand
CCTCGCCGATCTCGCGGTCGCGTTTGGACAGGGGCTGGGCCACGCCCTTGCCGCCGACGGCCAGGTTGCCACGCACCTCGCTGCCCTGGGGAATCCGCGCCAATGAAAACGGCACCGGCGTGCCGCCGATCAGCAGCACCCGTTTGTCGCCTTGCACGATCTCGGGCAGGTATTTCTGCACCATCAGCGACTGCGCGCCACCTTCGTTGAGCGTCTCGATGATCGCGCCCAGGTTCATGCCGTCTTCGCGCACCCGGAAGATGCCGGTGCCGCCCATGCCGTCGAGCGGCTTGAGGATGACGTCGCGGTGCTCGGCGTGGAACCGGCGCACGTCGTGCGCGTTGCGCGTGACCAGCGTCGGACCGATGAACTGCGCGAACTCCAGGATCGCGAGTTTCTCCGGATGGTCGCGCAAGGCACGCGGCTTGTTGAACACCCGCGCGCCTTCCCGTTCGGCCTGCTCCAGCATATGCGTCGCATAGAAGAACTCGGTGTCGAACGGCGGGTCCTTGCGCATCACCACGGCATCGAAGTCCTTGAGCCCGGCCTGGCGCCGGTCCAGCCCGGTGGCGCCGGCGTCGAACCAGTGTTGCGGGTCGCCAGTGAGCACGATATCGCGCACGCCGGCGCTCACGGGCTGGCCCTGGCGCCAGGCGATGTCGGTGACCTCGCAGGCAGACAGCTTGTGGCCGCGTTTTTGCAGCTCTCGCATCATCGAAAAACTGGTGTCCTTGGTGATCTTGAAGGATTCCAGGGGGTCGGCGACAAACAGGATATGCATGGGGTGGACTGCGAAAGACGGCGGTGGAAGAAGCAAGGGGCCCGCCGCCGACAAGCGGCCGCGGCGAAGACGCTATTGTGCCGAGTCGGCGAAAATCCGGCAGCGCCGGGCGCATGTTCCGCCCGCCAATGCGGCCGACCCGTGGCTCAGGCCGACCGTCGGCGAAAGTCCTGCAACAGCATCGCCAGGCTGCCCGCGACCACGCCCCAGAACGCCGACCCCACGCCGACCAGCGTGACGCCGCTGAGCGTGACCAGGAAGGTGATCAGCGCGGCCTCCCGGTTGCGCTCGTCCTGCAGCGCTCCCGACAGCGCGTTGCCGATCGTACCCAGCAGTGCCAGCCCGGCAATCGCCGCGACCAGTTCTGCCGGGAAAGCCGTCAACACGCCGGTGACGGTGGCGCCGAAGATGCCGATCAGCACATACAACGCGCCACAACTCACGGCGGCGGTGTAACGCTTGGCCGGATTCTCGTGCGCCTCGGGCCCCATGCAAATGGCGGCGGTGATCGCGCTCAGGTTCAGCGCGAACGCGCCGAAAGGCGCCAGCACCAGCGTCGCGACGCCGGTCAGCGTGATCACCCGCGACACCGGAATGCCGCCGGGGCCGCCATATCCGGCGGCCTGGATCGCTGCCACACCCGGCAGGTTCTGCGACGCCATCGTGACGATGAACAGCGGCAGCGCCAGGCTGATCGCGGCCGCCCAGCTGAAATGCGGCAACACGAACACCGGCATGGCGATGCCCGACGCGATGTCGGCCGACGCGAGTTGCCCCTGCGCGACGACCGTGGCCACACCCGCGACCAGCGTCAGCACGACGGCGTAGCGCGGCGCGAAACGGCGAGCGAGCAGGTAGCTGGCCAGCATCAGCAACACCAGCCCCAGCGCGCTTTGCGCCGCGACGAACGCCTGCAGGCCGAATCGCGTCAGCACGCCGGCCAGCAGCGCCGACGCGATCGCCATCGGGATACGCCGCATGACACGCTCGAACCAGCCGGTGACGCCGAACAGCGTGATCAACGCCGCACATACGATGAAGGCGCCCACGGCGTCGTGCATGGTGTACCCGCCCGCCGCACCGGCGGTGGCCAGCACAGCAGCGCCCGGGGTCGACCATGCCACCATGACCGGCTGACGCCACGCCAGCGAGGGCACGAGCGAACATAACCCCATGCCCAGCCCCAGCGCCCACATCCACGACGCGATCTGCGCCGGCGTGGCGCCAAACGCCAGCGCGGCCTGGAACACGATGGCTACCGAACTGGTGAAACCCACCAGCACAGCGACGAAGCCGGCGGTAAAGGCGGACAGGCTGAGGTCTTGGAAAAAGCGCATGCGGCATTGTGCCGTGGCATGTGCTGCCCAACCCACGGTGCCTGGCGCCTGGCGCCAGGCGCCAGGCGCCAGGCGCCAGGCTTGTGGTACGTGGCGCGTGCGGCGCGCCTCAGCCGCTGCCGACCGCCACGTGGTACAGCCCCCACGGACACAACGCGAAACGCTCCTTCAGGGGTTTGTCCCGAAACGGAGCCACCCGGTCGGCGTCGAGCACCGCCCATTGCGGACCGAGTCCGCCAAGGGCCATGGGCTGGCCATCGATGTGCGTGGCGACCACCATCCGGTAACTGCGTGCGTCCTGCTGGCTGACGCTCACGTTGTAGCCATCTACCGCGCGCAGGCCCAGTTGCGCCGGCCGCCCCGTCGGCACGCCGGCGGCGGCCAGCACGGTATCGAGCAAGGGGCCTGTCAACACGTGGACCCGGGCATCGTATTCCAGTGTCGGCCGTATCGTCACAGAAGGCAGGTGGCGCAACGCCGCGATGTCGAAGGCGAACGCCTTGTCGAAGACGATGCCATGCTTGGCCATCATCTGGTCGAGCACCGGATCCAGCGGGCCACGGTTCGAGCGACCCACGTTTCCGCTGACGGTCAGCAGCACCGGGCCGGACGCGACCTTGTCCGCTGCGCGCGCCGAGAGCGCAGGCGGCATGGTACCCGCCAAGGCGCCGGCAGCCAGGAAATCACGCTTGTTCATCGCGGGCCTTTCGCGCCCAGATGCCACGGGCGAACCCCGACTCTATCCGCTTTGCCACGGGCACGGGCGGCTCTGGTGGCGTCGTTGACGCAAGGGCCACGGGCCCCGTGCCCGCGCTCAGATCTCGATCTTCGAACCCAGCTCCACGACCGCGTTGTTCGGCAACCTCAGGAAGTCCGCCGCCGCACCGGCATTGCGATGCATCTGCGCAAACAGCTTCTCGCGCCACTGCGCCATGCCGCTGCCGATGGTCGGCACGACGGTGTCGCGCGACAGGAAGTAACTGGTCGTCATCGGATCGAGGTCGCAGCCGCGGCCGCGGATCGCCTGCAGCGCCTTGGGCAGGTCGGGATCGTTCTTGAAGCCGTAGTGCACCAGCACCTGCCAGCAGTGGTGGCCCAGCGACTCGATCTCGACCCGCCGGTCCATGCCGATCCACGGCACCTCATGCGTGCGTACGGTGACGAACAGGTTGTTCTCGTGCAGCACCTTGTTGTGCTTGAGGTTGTGCAGCATCGCGTTGGGCACGGTCCCGGTGTCGGCGGTCAGGAACACCGCGGTGCCCGGTACCCGGGTCGGCGGTTCGATGAACACCGCCTCGAGAAAACCCTTGAGGTCGATCGCATCGGCGCGCAAGGCCTCGTTGAGCAGGTGCCGGCCGTCCTTCCAGGTGATCATCAGGGTGAACACGGCGCCGCCGATGGCCAGCGGGAACCAGCCGCCCTCGAGCAGTTTCATCAGGTTCGATGCAAAAAAGGCGAAGTCGACCATGAAAAACACGCCGGTGGCGGCCAGGCACAGGGCCAGCGGATAGTGCCACTTGTAGCGGATCACATAGAACGTCAGGATGGTCGTGATCAGCATGTCGGTGGTCACGGCGACGCCATAGGCCGAGGCCAGGTTGCTCGACGAGCGGAACAGCACCACCGCCAGCACGATGATGGCGAACAGGCCCCAGTTGACCAGCGGCATGTAGATCTGCCCGGTGTCGCGCACGCTGGTGTGCTGGATATGCAGCCGTGGCAGGTAACCCAGTTGTATCACCTGCTTGGTGACGCTGAAGGCGCCGGTGATCAGGGCCTGCGACGCGATCACGGTGGCCATGGTGGCCAGCACGACCAGCGGGATCAGAGCCCATTCCGGTGCCATCAGGTAGAACGGGTTCTTCACCGCCTCCGGATTGCGCAACAACAGCGCGCCCTGGCCGAAGTAGTTGAGCGTCAGCGCCGGCATCACGACCGAAAACCACGCCAGCCGGATCGGTCGTTTGCCGAAGTGACCCAGGTCGGCGTACAGTGCTTCGGCGCCGGTCACGCAAAGCACCACGGCACCCAGAATGATGAAGGTCACCAGCGGGTTGGCCAGCACGAATCGCAGCGCATAGAGCGGACTGATCGCACCAAGGATCTGCGGGTCGTGCGCGATATGGATCGCGCCCAGGAACGCGATGACACCGAACCAGACCAGCGTGATCGGCCCGAAGAACTGGCCGATGCCGCCGGTGCCGCGTTTTTGCACCGCAAACAGCGCAAACAGGATCAGCAGCGTCAGCGGCACGACATAGCTCTTGAACTCGGGCGACAACACTTCAAGCCCCTCGACTGCCGACAACACCGAGATCGCGGGCGTGATCACGCCATCACCATAAAACAGCGCGGTGCCGAAGATGCCGACCGTCAGCAGAACGCGGCGCAGGCGCGGGCTGCCCTTGACCGCCTGCGAGGCCAGCGCCAGCATCGCGACCAGGCCCCCTTCGCCATTGTTGTCGGCGCGCAGCACCAGCACCACGTACTTGACCGACACGATGGTCGTCAACGTCCAGAAGAAAATCGACAGGATGCCGTAGATGTTTTCGGTCGTGAAAGGCACGTGTCCGGAGTTGAACACCTCCTTCATCGCATACAGCACGCTGGTGCCGATATCGCCGTAAACGACGCCGATGGCGCCGACGGTCAGGGCGGCGAGGGATGATCTGGAAGCGGACACAAGGTCGCCCGGCCCTGCGAGCGGACCGGATCTGCATGATGGAAAGCCTGCGATTGTGCTCTCACCGCACGCAACGCGGACCGCACGCCGCGATCCAAAACGCCAGCTTCAACGACAAATGTTGCAGCGCAACAACGAATGCGGCCCAAGCAGTGTCAGAGCGCGAGAACTCTCACGCTGATGAGGAAACGCCGGGCCGCTCCCAGGTTTCCTCTCACCCCCTTGGGGGGCCTGGCGAAGCCATGGCTGGGGGCGCTCTCAGTCGTAGACCTCGGCGTCCGGGTCGGTGGCTTCAAGCTCGTAACTGGCCGACAACATCGCCAGGCGACCGATCACTCCATACATGTAGAAGCGATTCGGTGCACTGGCACCGGGGCGCACACCGGGCTGAGGTAAGTGCGTACTCTCGGCAAAAGCCAGCGGTACATAACTCGAACCAGGCGCGTTCAGCGTTTCGTCGCTGGCGCGGCCGGCATGCACGCGGTAGAAGCCGCCAACCACGTAGCGGTCCACCATGTAGACCACCGGTTCTGCCACGGCATCGTTCATGCGCTCGTTGGTCAGCACGCCTTCCTGCACGATGACCTCCAGTGGCGCGGGCATACGCAACTTGCCTTCGGCGCGTACGCGAGCCAGGTCCTTGACGTCGCGCACCGTCATGACACCAAAACCGGTGTTGCTGTCATCGGCCTTGACGACGACGAACGGCTTCTCGTTGATGCCGTATTCCTTGTACTTGCGCCGGATCTTGGTCAACAGCGCATCGACATTGGTGTTCAGGCATTCCATGCCGGCATCGGTTCCCAGGTCGACCTCACCGCACTTGTTGAACAACGGATTGATCAGCCAGGGATCGACGCCGAGCAACTTGCCCAAGCGCTTGGACACCTCTTCGTAGCTCAGGAAATGCCGGCTCTTGCGCCGGGTGAACCAGCCCGCGTGCAGCGGCGGCAGCAGGTATTGCTCATGAATATCTTCGAGGATCCCGGGCACGCCGGCGCTCAGGTCGTTGTTGAGCAAGATGGTGCAGGGGTCGAAATTCTTCACGCCAAGCCGGCGCTTGCTGCGCACCACCGGTTCGAGCGTCACCTGCTCGCCATTGGGCAGGTCGATGGTCGTGACCTGGGTGATCTCGGGGTTGATCGACCCGATGCGCACGTTCATGCCGGCCATGTGGAAGATGCGCTGCAACTGGGCCACGCCGGCCAGGTAGAAACTGTTCTTGGTCGGGTTCTCCGGCACGATCAGCAGGTTGCGCGCCTCAGGGCAGATTTTCTCGATCGCTGCCATCGCGGCCTGCACCGCCAGTGGCATCATCGCCGGCGTGAGGTTCTGCCAGCCACTGGGATACAGGTTGGTGTCCACCGGCGCAAGTTTGAAGCCGGCATTGCGGATATCGACCGAACAGTAGAACGGCGGAGTGTGCTCCATCCATTCCAGACGGAACCAGCGCTCGATCGCCGGCATGGAGTCGAGGACGCGTTGTTCCAGTTCGTTGATCGGGCCGGTCAGCGCGGTGACAAGATGAGGGACCATGGGTGCTTGGAATAGTGATCTGACGGGCCTCGGGATGAGCCACGACCATTCTAGGAGCTGGGGGCGGGCGGCCAAGTTCCAAGACCCGGTCGGCATTGGCGCAGCCATTTGGTTAAGATTGGCCTGACCACCCGACCAAAGAAAACCACCATGTTGTACCGCAATCTCGGCAGAAGTAACCTGCGCGTGTCCGCACTGTGCCTGGGCACGATGATGTTCGGCGACCAGACCGGGCACGACGAAGCCGCGCGGATTGTTGCCCATGCCCACGACAACGGGGTCAACTTCATCGATACCGCGGACGTCTACACCAAGGGTGCATCGGAGGAGATGACCGGCGCGCTGATCCGGGAGCAGCGCAACGACTGGATCCTGGCCACCAAGCTTGGCAACCCAATGTCGCAACGCCCGAACGAGGCGCATTATTCGCGCAGCTGGATGATGCGCGAGGTCGAGGCCAGTTTGCGCCGGCTGCAGACCGACCATATCGACATCTGCTACATGCACCGCGACTACGACGGCATGGACCTGGAGGAGGCCATCCGCGCGCTCGGCGACATGGTGCGCAGCGGCAAGATCCGCTATTGGGGCGTGTCGAACTTCCGCGGCTGGCGCATCACGGAGATGGTGCACATCGCGGCCCGGCTCGGCGTGCCGCAGCCGGTGGTCTGCCAGCCCTATTACAACCTGCTCAACCGCATGCCGGAGGTCGAGATCCTGCCGGCCTGCCGCCACCACGGCATGGGCGTGGCCTCCTACAGCCCGATCGCGCGTGGCGTGCTGACCGGCAAATATGCGCCTGGCGCCGCGCCCGACCCCACCACCCGGGCCGGCCGCGCCGACAAACGCATGGTGGAGACCGAGTTGCGTCAGGAGTCGCTGGTCATCGCGCAGACGCTGGCCCAGCACGCGCAGGCGCGTGGCGTCACGCTGGCCCAGTTCGCCACCGCCTGGGTGCTGGCGAATCGCATCCTGAGTTCGGTCATTGCAGGGCCGCGCACACTGGCGCAGTGGCAGGACTATCTCCCTGCGGTCGATTTCCAGCTCGACGCGCGCGACGAAGCCCTGGTCGACTCGCTGGTGCCGCAAGGCCATCCATCCACCCCCGGCTACACCGACCCGGCCTACCCGCTCAACGGCCGTATCGTGCCTGGCGCCAACTGAAGGCTGCTATACGTCTGGCGTGAAGATCTTCTACGGCTGGCGCATCGCCGGCGCAGCCGGCATGCTGCAGTTCCTGCAGTCGGCGCTCCTGGTGCAGTCGTTCGGCGCCTATGTGGCCGTGCTGGCAGACCAACGCGGCTGGAGCAAGACCGCACTGTCGGGTGCCGCTGCGCTGCAATCGGTCGAGACCGCCATCATGGGCCCGGCACTGGGTTGGCTGCTGGACCGGTTCGGGCCGCGTGCCATGGTGCAGGTCGGCATGCTGGTATTTGGCAGCGGATTCCTGATGCTGAGCCAGATCGACTCGCTGACCGGCTTCTACGTCAGCGCCGTGACGATGGCCATCGGCGTGAGCCTTGGTGGTTATTTCCCGCTCACGGTCGCGCTGATCGAATGGTTCGAACGTTTCCGGGCGCGCGCCAGCCATAGGTTGCCATGCACCACGCCACGGCCGGTACCATCGTG
>CAZADK010000049.1:0-5471 GCA_964483855.1 uncultured Rhodoferax sp. | reverse complement strand
GCGCTGATCCACTCGTTCGACCGTTAGCGGGCGCGCGCCTTGTCAACCCTGAGCATGGGCCTGGCGTTGGGCGGCGTGATGGTACCGGCCGTGGCGTGGTGCATGGCAACCTATGGCTGGCGCGCGACCGCTTTCGGCTCCGGCATCATCGTGATCGCGTTGGGCCTGCCGCTGTCGCGGGTGATCCGTTGGCGACCGCAGGACCAGGGCGACACCGTCGATGGCCTGCCCGAGGCGCCGACGCAGACGCTTGGCGCCATCGGCAGCGGGCCTGCCAGCCGGGCGGAATTCACCGTGCGCCAGGCTTTGCGCACCCGTGCCTTCTGGCTGCTCGCGGTCGGACACGGGTTCGCTTTGCTGGTGGTGACCTCCGTGAACGTGCATGCGATCACGCACATGAAGGAAGGCCTGGGTTATTCGGTGACCCAGGCCGCGTTCTTCATCATGATCCTGACATTCGGCCAGGTTGGGGGGGTGTTGCTCAGCGCCACCATCGGCGACCGTTTCGAGAAGCGCAAACTGGCGGCCTGCTGCATGCTCGGCCACATGCTGGGGTTGCTGCTGCTGACCTATGCCACCCATCCGGCTCAGGTTGCCGCATTCGCGGTGCTGCACGGCGTGGCCTGGGGCCTGCGCGGGCCGCTGATGCAGACAATCCGGGCCGACTACTTCGGGCGAAATGCCATCGGCATGATTCTGGGCCTGTCGTCGGTCATCATCGCGATGGGCCAGATCGCCGGCCCGATGGTGGCCGGCGTGCTGGCCGATCTGACCGGCAACTACCGCGCCGGCTTCACCGTGCTGGCACTGACGGCGGGCTGCGGTTCCTTGCTGTTCATGCTGGCGATCCAGCCGCAACAGCCGGTGACAAACGGATGACCCGTGCCGATGCGCCGCACCACACCCATCACAAGAATCGGTTGCCCGACCGGCCACCGTCCGGTAGAACTGGCCGGGCACAAACCGGCCTGCCGCCAAGTCATCGCCACCCACCGCCTGGATCCAGACCATGAAGACGCACACGAACAACACCGACCCAACCCCCACCTTCATCGGCCTGGGCCGCATGGGCTCCAACATGGCACGCCGCCTGGCGCGCGCCGGCCTGAGCGTGCACGGCTTCGATCCGTCGCCCGAGGCGCGCCAGGCCTTGTCCGGCGAAACCGGCGTGACGCTGCATGCCGATCTGGGATCCAGCGTGTCGGCCCTGGCGGGCCGGCGCCTGGTGTGGCTGATGTTGCCGGCCGGCGCCATTACCGAGCAGACCTTGAGCGCACTCGAATCGCTGTTGCAGCCCGGTGACGTGCTGGTCGATGGTGGCAACGCCAACTACCTCGACTCGCAGGCCCGCGCCCTGCGCTGGAAGGCGCGCGGCGTCGATTTCGTCGACTGCGGCGTCTCCGGCGGAGTCTGGGGACTGGCCGAAGGATATTGCCTGATGGCCGGCGGCGAGAAACAGGCGATCGACGCGCTCATGCCATTGTTCCGGGCGCTGGCGCCGGCGCCCGACCGGGGCTGGCTGCATTGCGGCCCGAGCGGTGCCGGCCATTTCACCAAGATGGTCCACAACGGCATCGAGTACGGAATGATGCAGGCCTATGCCGAAGGATTTGCCTTGATGGCCGGGCGCCCGGAGCTCACGCCGGACCTGGGGTCGGTCGCCGAACTCTGGCGCCACGGCAGCGTGGTACGTTCCTGGTTGCTCGACCTCACGACCACTGCACTGCAGGACCCGTCGGCGATGGATGCGGTAGCCCCGGTCGTGGCCGACTCCGGCGAAGGCCGCTGGACCGTCGACGAATCGATCCGCCAGGGCACGCCGGTGCCGGTCATCGCCGCAGCGCTGATGGCACGGTTCAGTTCCCAGGGCAAGGCCGATACCGGCAACAAGCTGCTGTCGCTGATGCGCCAGTCTTTTGGGGGGCATGCGACAGTTTCCAAGGGCTGACTAGAGCGCATCGCTGGTTTGCCGCCGAATCGAAGATGGCCACGATGATCTTGAGCTGAGCACTGCGGCTCGAGCAGTGCTCCTGCGCTGCTGCATCAATACGACAACACGGCTGACGCGTGATCCGACGCGGCCAATCCGGGTGCCGGTGTGGATGGTGCTGCATCCCCCCGGCATTCTGGCCGGCCGTCTTTCAAGCAAATATGGCTTTGCCACTGTGCTTGACCCCTGGGCAATTGTCACGCAGCCGTGATGCCTGCATGAGACTTACGGGACCGTAGCTGCCTAGCATCAATCACGCGGGTCGGCGAACTCCGATGCGCAATGACGTTTCTGTCACCTTCCTTGGGAGACTCTGTATGCCTTCAACACTATTCCGATCCGCACGCCATGCCGCACTGGCCGGTGTGCTCGTCACCTGCGGCGCCGCCATGGCCGCCCAGGTGAACCTGACCATCACGGCAGAAAACCTGGCTGCGCCGAACAGCATCAGTTTCGCGCCGCTGCATTTCGGTGTTCACAGCGGTGTGTTCGACGCCTTCAACATTGGCCAAGTGCCTGGAGCGGGCATCACGTCGGTGGCCGAGGGAGGTGCTGGCGGCGCTTGGCAGTCCGACTTCGCCACGGCGGATCCGACCGCGACGCGCGGCACGATTGCCGGTTTGTTGCAACCGGGCGAAACGCGCAGCCTGACGGTGCAGGTGGACACCACAATCAACCCGTTTTTCACGTTCGCATCGATGGCGGTACCGAGCAACGATTTCTTCATCGGCAACGATTCGCCAACGCGTTACCAGTTGCTCGATGCGTCCGGCAATCTGTTGATCAGTTCCATTGGACAGAAAGCCAGGCAGATCTGGGATAACGGCTCTGAGGTGTTCGACCCGGCCGCAGCTGCTTTCGTGGGCAACAACGATTTGCGCGCCAATCAAGGATCGGTCGTGGCGTTCAATTTTGCGGAATTGGCGGCCTTCAACGGACTGACGACCGGTGCAAACTATGTATTTGCCAGCGGATTGACGGCCGACTCCGATGTCTACCGCCTGTCGTTCCAGGTGACCCCGGTACCGGAACCCGAAACCTTCGCGATGCTGGCTGCAGGTTTGCTGGTGATCGCCTCGGTCGTGCGGCGCCGGCGCGGCGCGCGTACTGCCTGACGCGGCGGTTACAGCGTTTGTGGCGACCAGCGCGTAAGATTCCGGCGCCCCGTTCGACCCAGGGTAGCGTCATGGCAGACGCGGTTGCGGGGCGCATGAACGAACACTTGTTGCTGGTCGAGGACGACGACGCGATTGCCGACGCCCTGCGCCTGCATCTCGAGCAGGCCGGCTACCGCCTGCACCGCGAGGCGGACGGTCTGCGTGCGATGGCAGCGATCGACCGCCAGCGCTGGGACATGGTGCTGCTCGACCTGATGCTGCCGGGCGCCGATGGCTGGGACGTGTGCCGCCATCTGCGCAGTCGTCATGCCGACGTGCCGGTGATCATGCTCAGTGCCCGTTCGGCAGAAGCGCATCGGGTGCTCGGCCTGGAACTCGGCGCCGACGATTACCTGGCCAAGCCCTTCTCGATGCTGGAACTGGTCGCGCGGGTACGGGCCCTGTTGCGGCGCATCGAGCAATTGCGGACAGCGCCAGGGGCGCCCAGCGAACTGCATTTCGGCCGTTTCCGCCTCGATACCCTGCGGCGCGAACTGCGGCGCGAGGACCAGATCATCGGCCTGACGATGCGTGAATACGATCTGCTGCATTTCCTGCTGCACCATCCCGGCCGGGTTTATTCGCGCGGCGAACTGCTGCAGCAAGTCTGGGGCGCCGCCTTCGATGGTTTCGAGCACACGGTCAACTCGCATATCAACCGCCTGCGCAGCAAGCTGCAGCAGGCACCCGGTGATGCACGCTGCATCGCCACGGTTTGGGGCGTCGGTTATCGCTTCGAACCGCCACCGCCATGATTGCGCGCACCGGATTTGCCACCCGCCTGGTCTGGGCCATGGCCGCGCTGCTGCTGGCGTTTGGCCTGCTGGTGAGCCTGCTGGCCCATGTCACCGCCAGTGAGCGCGAGCAGGAGTCGCTGCAGCGGCTGTCGCACGGGCTGGCGCGACATATCGTCGATCACTGGCCGCAGGAAATAACCCGCCTGAACCCGCGCGAGGCCGATCAGGCCGCGCGCGATGCCCTGTTGTCGATGTTGATGGTGGTCAACCCGGGCATCCAGGTGTATGTGCTTGACGCCGATGGTCGGGTCAATGCCTACCTGGGCGAGCCGGGCATGGTGCGGCAGCAGCAGGTCGACCTGGGCGCGATCCGCGCCTTCCTGAGCGGTGCGCGGCTGCCGCTGCGCGGAACCGACCCCATGGGCAGTGGCATCGAGCGGGTGTTCAGCGCTGCGATGTTTCCCCCGCGCGCACGCGACGCCCGGCCACCCGGCTACCTGTATGTGGTGCTCGACGGCCAGACCCGTGACCAGATCGCGGGGCAGGCAAGTCTGTGGCCGGTCTGGCGCAGTGCTGCGCTGGCGGGCCTGGGCGCGCTGCTGTTGGTGGCGCTGCTGGGCCGGTTCGTGTTTCGACGCATGACGCTGCCGCTGCGAGAGCTTGCGGGGGAACTACGGGCCTGGCAATTGCATCCCGTGGCACCGGGGTTGGAAGCCCCACCGAAGGGCCGCACCGGTGGTCGCAATGCCGATGAGGTGCGGGCGATCTCGGACGCGTTCGACGACATGCGCCAGCGTATCTTGTTGCAGAGCGAACGCGAACACCAGCAGGCCCATGCACACCAGGAAATGATGGCCGGTGTGGCGCATGACCTGCGTACGCCGCTCACCGCCTTGCACGGCCATCTGGAGGCACTGGCCAGCGACAGAGCGGTCGATCCTGGCTTGCGTGAGCGGCTGCTGCAGGCTGCGTTGGCCCAAAGCAACAAGGTGCGCCGGCTGTCGCAGCAGCTGTTCGAACTCGCCGCCCTGCAGTCGTCCGACCAGGTGCTGCACCGCGAGGTGTTCCGGCTCGACGAACTGGTGGCCGATGCGGTGCAGAAGTTCGAACTGTGCCATTCACCGCCGCCGGTCCTGCTTGCGGGCGAGCCGCCAGGCAGCCTGGAGTTCGATGGCGACCTGCACCTGATCGAACGCGCGCTGACCAATCTGATCGACAACGCGGTGCGCCACGCGCCGGGACAAGCGCCGGTGCGGGTGAGCTTGCGGCGCGAGGGCGCCCATGCGCAAATTCTGGTCGAGGACAGCGGGCCGGGGTTGCCGGACGATCTGGCGCAGCGCCTGACCACGGGGCAGTCGATGCGCGACCCGCTGGCCCAGCGAACCCGTGGCGGCATCGGCGGGCTCGGGCTAGCCATTGCGCAGCGGGTGGCGGTGATGCATGGGGGGAGCTTGATACCCATGCCGTCGGGGCAGGGGGGAACGACGTTGTGTCTGGCACTGCCATTGGCCGTGTGAAGGTCGCACGTCAACGGGTGACAGGCTTCTGTCGTTTCCTGCCGACGATATACCGACTTGGGTTTCCCGA
>CAZADK010000048.1:0-13464 GCA_964483855.1 uncultured Rhodoferax sp. | reverse complement strand
GCCGTGCTTTACCTGGCAGCAAGGCGACATCCGACGCCTGATCCGATCGGACTTTGGCGACCCGGCCGAAGCCTTGGCGTTGGCGCGCCGCCCGTGCGCAGGCAGCCGGTTTGCGCTGCGCCCGGATGTGCCATCTACAGGGTCTTGAGAAACTCGACCAGCGCGTCCTTGTCGCTTGCATCCAGATCGGTGCCGAACAGATGGCCCTGGTTGCTGTTGCCGGTCACGGAGGTGTCGTACAGGAAATAGGCCCCGCACGGCGTGTTGCCATCGCCTGCGGCAGCAGCCGAGACATAACCGACATTGACCCAGTCGAAAACGTCGTTGCCCCGGCAAAATGTCTTCGGCCGCTGTACCGGCGGGTTGAGCAGGTCGCGCAGAGTCGGCACCGAGCCGTTGTGCAGATAAGGCGCGCGCAGCCATATTCCGTCGAGCAGGTTGTTGACGTAGCCGTGCTGGGTCTTGAACTGGCGCAGCTTCCAGCTCTTGGTCTGCAGGCGATTGAGGCCATCGGCCAGCTCGATCGAGAAATCCTTCAGGCGTTGGCCATCGGTGCCGAGGTTGTCGATCGGCTCGACCCGGCCCAGGCGCAGGCCGCCCGGCGCGTGGCAATCGGCGCAGTGGTGCTGGAACAGCGCCTTGCCGCGTTCCTCCCGTTCTGGTTGTATGCGCACCGGCTTGTTGTCCTTGTCGAGAGGCCGGAATTTTTCGGGAATCCGATCCGCGTAACGCGGCGGCAAAAGCCCCTCTGCAAACTCGGCGATCCGGGTCACGCGGGGAAAATCAAGGTAGTCCAGCCGCTCGCCGATGACGGCCAGGGCCGACACGATGTTGCGCTCCTCGAAGACCGACGTATTGCCGTCCCAGTGCATCTGCATGCCGGCCCTTGCCCGGCCATTCCAGATCGGCGGGAAATCGACGATGCCTTCGACCTTCACCCGCTGCGGCGGATCGACATACAGGCGCTTGTAGACCGCCCAGGTGTCCACCCGTCCTGGTCCGAAGTTCGGTAGCCGGTCCGGGTTTTTGGCCGATATGAAATCGAAGTAGGCAGATTCGCGCGATGCAAGCAGTTTGGGAATGAGCGGGATGGCGATGAAGCGGTAGACCAGGCGCTCGAACAGACCCAGGTCCGCGTTCTGTTTGCGCGCAGCCGCCATCACGGCCGGCATGACGGTGTCGGCGTTGAAACGCGGGTCGCCCATCGCGCCGAACATGTACAGGAAAAACTGCTCGATATTGATGGTGTTGCCGGTTCCGCCAAGCACGATCTGCTGCGGGGCCTGCGCCTCGCCCCGGATTGTGCTGAGATGGCAGAACGCACAGTTGACTCCGACGAAATCGATTCCGAATACCCGGCGTCTGGAAAACCCGATCGGACGCTCGAACACGGTCTGCCCCTGGACGAAGTTGCGCGGCTTTTCCATGGCGGGCTCGGTGACGAGACCGAAAGCGTCGTAACCCGTCCTGCCATTGGTCGGCCCCATGCCTTTGGCAATGACATCGGCCGGTGGCAAGATGTCGGGCAGGACTTTCCAGATCCAGTAAGGAACCGGCGCCATCGCCATGGGATGGTCGGAACCGATCGAGCCGTACTTGTATTCCGCTGCGGTGTCGGAGAAGTCCTCCGGCACGCCAAAACGATGGCTCCACATCGTGGCGCCCAGCACAAGGACCAGCGCCAGGATGATCAGCCAGAACAGGCGCCGTCGCAGTGCCCGCCCGCCTTCCTGATGCACGAGTGTTCTGGCCCAGCGATAACCGTCCGATCGATCGTCATGCATTGATGTTCACCTTCAGGGTCTTGGGGTACATCTTCCACACGGCCCGGGGCTCGGCTTCCATGCGGGCTTGCAGCGCAGTCAGGTCGCGTGTGAACTTTTCCATCGCGGCCTTGGCCGGTGCATCCAGGGCCATGTAGGAGAAGTCGTGCATCAGCGCGCGCCGCGTCACATTGAGGTTGTAGTTGGCATTGACCAGGCGCTGGTATACGTCCAGCGGCTCGCGTTGGCCGTTCTGGTAGACGCGCACCGGCTGGCGCTGTGTCCAGAGCTGGTAATTCCAGACAAAGCTGCCCAGGATCTCGTGCTGCACGGTAACAAGATAGATCCATCGGGCCAGCAACCGGGCCAGATTGTCGAACGTGACGTCGGCGCGCGACACGTCGACTCCATGGGGAAGCAGCGCGTTGAGTTCGTCCAGCCATGCCAGCACCGACGCATCGTTGCGTATCGCACGCGTCGCGCCACCCGGGCCGGACTCTGGGTAATAGATCTGCAGGTAGTTGCGCGCAAAGGCGTGCATCGGTTCGAACAGCGCGCGCAGGTTGTCTTCGGTGGGCGTATCGAAGCCCTGGGCCAGCACCTGCCGCGCCCCGGCATCGTCGTGTGGGTCATTGACGATGACGCGGTAATCGTGCCAGCTGTCTTCATAAAGCTGGCACATGCCCTCGAAGGTGAAACTGAAGATGGTCTCGAACTCACCGCCGCGCGCCATCTGCCCCCGGGTCACGATGTCATTGCTTTGCAGCGTGCCGAACATATAGGGCCACAGCAGCCGGCACAGGGGGTGCGTCGGCGGCAACTGGTTGCGGGTCGCGATGGCCAGGTAGGCGCCACCGATCAGGTGCACGCCGTTGAAATGGCGCACCAGCGACAGGTGGGTGGTGGCCGATGCCAGCGCGATCTTCTTCGCGCGCTCCCAGCCGGCATCGCCGGGCTCGGCGCAGCCCAGTGTGGTGTCGATGCGATAGGCCTGCAATGCACGCCGGGTCGGATCGATCCGGAACAGGACCTTGGCGCCGAGCTTGTGCAGGCCTTCATGGTGGGCGTACTGCGCCAGTTGCATCAGGTCCCACTGGTAACTGCCGTCCTCACACCGTTCGGTATAGCAGGCATAAGGGCCACGCACGGCCAGCGAACCGAGATCAGGGCTGCCCAGGTATTCCGCTGGCATTTCGGGCGGGTTGAATCGGGTTCGGTGCAGCCAGGTGAAGGCATTTTTCAGAGCCCGCTCGCCGTCGGCGTCCACCGGCGGCAAGCCGGCCTGCATCGGCGAGAAAGCGTCGTAGAGCCAGACCTGCAGCTTGTAGACCAGGGTCTTGGAGCGCGAGCGTTCGTCGGGTGGAATCTGATCCGGCGGGCAGACCAGGATGCCCTTGATCGGAATGGTGGGAATCGCCGAACCCAGTGGCACCGGGACGATGCTGCGGCGCGTCTCGGGCGGAAGTGGAATGTCGAGCGGCTTGTTCAGCGTGATCTTCACCCAGCCGAGAAAATTCCAGAACCATTTGCGAATGAACCAGATCATGCTGACTCAGCCTCGCCCTGGGTTGCGGTGCGCCTCGCCGCGCCAGGGGTCGATCTTGAGCTCCGGATCGCAGCCGCGCAGCGGATGGCGTTCGGGCGACAGCGTCTCGTCGGCGTCCCAGGGTTCGAAGGCATTGCGGATGTTGGTCAATCCGGTTGCGGCCAGTTCCGGGTAGTGGCGCAGGATCACGGTCTTCAAGTCGACCAGATCGATCCAGTGCAGGCCTTCGGGCGTGTAGACGTCTTCGTTGTAGCAGTCGGTGAAGAAGCGGTCGGCCTGTAGCCTGCGGGTGGCGTTGAGCAGGAAGATCGAGAACATGGTTTCGCCAAAACCGAAACCGGTCGGGCGGCGCCCCTCGGCCAGCGTTCCGACCAGCAGATCGAGTTTTTCGACGTCTGCCGGGTCGCTGCCATAGACCTCCTTGAGCTTGGCGACATGCTCGGCCGAGTCGGTGAGATCCTCGAACATCCGGATCGGATTGAGCCCGAGCTGGCGCCGGAACTCGTTGTAGCGCGGCACGCCGCGTTCGCGCGCACGCACGATGTCGACCGTGCCCATGTCGAAGAACGGGTTGCCTGGAATACTCAGCTCCTGCATGAAGCGCGGATAGTTGTTCAACACCAGGGCGCCGGGGTGCTGGTTGCCAAATGAAAAGAACAGGTCGGCGATCGAGAACCTTCCCGTGATTTTGCTCGAGCCGGATTGGCGCGTGGCGTGAAAGGGCACCGTCTCGTGCGCGCCACCGCCGGAGAAACTGCGCAAGGCCAGCGTCTCCGGCAGCAGCGAATGCAGCCGGTAGATCTCGACGAACTCCTCGGTCAAGCCGAATCCGCGGCCATGCTTGTCAACCGGATTGCCCACCACGCCACCCATCTCGGGATTGCGCACATTGATGTCGGCGACTGTCTTGCGCGCCTTGCCCTTGCGCAGCATGTTCGTGAAGGCGCCATACCAGTTCATGTTCACGCCGAACGCGAGCGACGGATTGGGCAGGATGGCCGGCGTCCATTCGACGGTATGGATCTTTGCCATCACCGCCGCATTGATCAGCCGGGCCACATTGAACAGCCGGTTGTCATCCCAGTCGGGATAGGCCTGTGCCAGGTGGTCGCAGATGGCGTTGTGCTCGCGTACGAACAGGGTGTGGAGCATGCTCAAGCCGACCCACCAGTTGCGCGTGAAGCCGGTGTCTTCGACGCCCTTGCCGTCAAGCGGCAGACGGCCATCTTCCTGCAACGTGAGCCTGCCACCCACCATGCTGCGCAGACGGTTCTGCGTTGCCTGGTCGCTGCCATAGATCTGCGAGCCGTCCCACCAGTGGGTCACCTCGTTGATCGATGTGCGCGCGGCCACCTCGCGCCCGCTCATGTGGGTAGGGTCGGCCTGCGTCTTGCCGATGAACATCTTGGTCTGCCAATACCGTGTGCGTGCCGGGTCGTCATCGGGCAGGGGAACCTCGATCGCGTCCTTGTAGTGGATCTCGCCATGGTTGATCCAGTCACCGTTCATGAACTGGATCCAGGCGCCAGCGATCATGTTCAGGAAGGGCACTTCATGCATGACCGCGGCGCCGGTCGGTCCGTTGCCGCGCGAGAACAACTTGAGGCTGATCTCGCGCGGATTCGGCGTCAGCAATTGGGTACCGGTTTCCGGACGGATCGCGGTGTGCTCGACGTTGCGCAGAAACCGGGTACCGGCGGCGCCTTCCTTCGGATCGGCCAGGTTGTTCCAGCTGCCGTCGGCCGTGCGGAAATGGGTGACTCCGGGCGGCGGCACCTGCCCCTGGGGCTGAAAACCCACCAGTGCACCTTGCGGGTAGCTCGTGCCCAGGTTGTCTGCATTGAGTCGGTCGCGCATGTAGGCCAGGGTCAGGATGCCCAGCGCCTGAGGTCGGTGGTACCAGTTGGTCCAGACCGCGTCGCGGTAGCCCGCGAGGCGCCCGAACGTGGTTGTCACCACATGCATCACCGCGGTGATTGCCTCACCCAATCCGTCACCGAGCGCGATACGCCACTGCCCGAGCAGGCCCGGCCCCGGCCGCGCCGGCAGCGGCCCTGGGAGGTCCCTCTGACCCACCGCGGGCCTGGCCAGCAAGGTGTCGCGGTCGAAATAGCGCAGCTCCGGCACATGCACGTGAATCGAGGCTGTCGCATTGGCGCTGGCCAATGCCAGCATCGCCTCCCATTGCGGGCGCCGCGGTTCAAGCTGCAGCGCCGATGCATAGTGCTGGCTCGCCAACGCGTACTGCTCGCTCTGAAAAAAGGCCAGGGCCAGCGTCGCGTGCGCCGCAGCGCCGGGCTGGCGGGCCAGCTCGGATTGCAGCAGGTCGATCGCGCGGGCGAAGTCACGTTGCTCGAGTGCCTGCATGGCCTGCGCCATCGACTGATCGTCGGACGGATTCATGTTGCTACCCATTTATGTCGGCATCGCCGCGCCCCGGCGTGCCGATTCCCGGGGCAGCCCGTCTTTCATGCGCGAGCCAGGTTTCGCGTGGGCCGGGTCGGATTCCGCGACATGGTCAAAGAAATCGGCCAGCGTGCCGCCCACCCACTCCTGGCACAGCTCCAGCATACTGTACAGGCCGAGCATCCGGTAACTTTCGGTCTGCGCTTCGTCGAGCGACTGGTGCGCTGAGCTCTGGTGCGGAAACGCCGGATGGGTATGGCCGTAGTTCTCGACGTCAGCAGGCTCATTGCCGCGCAGCATGGGTTTGATATACAGGAGCCGTCCGTCGGCGGCGCCGTCATCACGCGCGGAGTAGGTGATGGTGGCGACCGCGCATCGGCTTGAGCTCTGACGCAATTGGCGCATCTGGGCGTCATCGAAGGTGATCGTAATGCCCTGATCAATGCGGATCTTGCGCAGCGCGTTGCCCAGGTCGTCCAGACTCAAGTCGGGGTCGCAGCCTGCGTCGACCACGATGATATGACGGCAGCGCCGCAACACCATCTCGTACAGGCCGAGATTCTCGAAATGGCCGCCATCGGACAGGTAGACGTACGGGTTCTGGTTCGAAGTCAGGCCGAAGGCCTCATTGACCAGCGAATGGATGGGCGAACGCGGACCAGCATATTTCCATGTGCGCGCCCCCGCCGGGCCGCAAAGAAGCAACCAGGTGAAGCAGAACACCAGGAGGCTGGCCACGTTGCGTGACATCCACTCGCGATCTTCGTCGCGCAGGAAATGGCTGGACAGGCCGACGAACAACACGGTCCCCAGCGCGTAACCTAGGATGATGGCGGGCGGCGCGAAGGTCACATACTCCGGCCATGGCAGTTCCTTGTCCGGATTCGGACTCCAGAGCAGGTGATTGACCGAAATCCATGAAGCCAGGCCCGTTCCGGCTCCCATGACAAATACCGCGAGCGGCAGCGATTGGCGCATCCGATCGGTGCGTGCAGATGCGCCGGAGACCAGCAGGAAGAGTATCCAGGCCAGCAGGCTTGGCACCAGCGCCGCGAGCACCTGTCGGGCCAGACTGCCCTCGATGGAAAAGGCCTCACCCAGGTAGTAGAGTGAGTCGAACGCCAGATAGGCGAGCACCGCGCCGACAAGCGGCAGCAAAATGGATCTGTAGTAGTCGGCGCGCGAGTGATCGATATTGCCGGCGCCCGGCAGGAAACGCAGGGTGTTGAACAGCGCAGTGGCCAGCACGATGGCGCAAACGGCCGGAAGTCCGTAATGCACCACGACGAGATCGCTGACGGCATCGAGTTCGCTGGCACCGTAGTGCCGCGGGCCGGGCGGTGAACCGGCAAAGATGATCTTTCCGAAGAACCGTTCCGGCAACGCCAGGACCGACAGGTAAATGCGCGGCAGCATCAGTGCGGCCATCAACAGGGGCAGCAGCACCAGCCAGTTGAGCAGGAGGTTGCGCAGGATTGTTGCCTGGCTTCGCCAGGCGTCCGTTCAGGCGCCAACGAGGCGCGCGTACACGATGCGGGCCTGCTGCAGGTCGAAGTCGGCATCGACCAGTTCCAGTGCCTCGATCGCCCGCGAGAATCCGTCGATCGCGGATTGGGCGCCGGCCGACGACTGCGCCAGCAACCGTGCCTGGCAATGCAGTGCAATCGCCAGGAATACCCTGGCGCCCTTTGCGCGGAACACAGCGCATGCCTGCTCGATCAGCGCCGGATCCTGCGACCGCATTCCCATCTCGAGAAAGGCACGCGCACCTTCGATCGGGAATCTGGATTGCTCCGCTTCGGCCACGCTTTGGCGCCAATAGTTCAGCGCGCCCGTCTTGTTGCCGGACAGCCAGTCTGCGGTGCCGCGCATGCGCAGTGCTTCAGGCAACCAGCCACGCATCCGCCGCGCATCGCGCAGGGCGGACTCGCAGCATGTGCGGGCCTCCCGCAGCGTCTGGGACGTTTCGTTTGCATCCCCCTTCACCTGCGCACGGTCGGCGATTGCAATCGCGCAATTGGCCAGTGCCGTCAGCACCTCGATCTTGTCGAACGGTCTGGTCAGATGGTGGACCTGGATGATGTCAAGCGCGTCGCCGAGTTCGGCGCGGCCCTCGTCGATCTTGCCCTGCAGAACAAGGCACTTGCTGAGCAGCGCCTTTTGGTACAGGTAGTTGTCCCACGCAGGAATCCGTGCAGCGAGGGCGACGCCGGTGCGCAGGTGATTGATCGTGGTGGCCAGCGGTCCGCATGCCATGGCGGGGTAGCCCTGCACCTGGTAGCCCCAGCTTGTCAGCTGTGGATCGGCCGAGTCCTGGCCTGCCCTGAGCAATTCGCTTGCCAAAGCGGCGGTCTGCGTCAGATCGCCGCGAAAGTACAGAACCAGCGAGCGCATCAGCATCGCGCCGCCCCAGCGGTGGATATCGCCCGACTCGAGATACAGGGACCCACCCTTGTTCAGATTGCGGTCACACGCATCCCACAGTCCGTCGTAGTAGTCCAGGAAGCCGAGGGCAAACCAGGCGAATGCGATCGCAGATGCGTTATCGGTCCGCTCGGCAACGGCGCGTGCGGCATTGTGGTAACGCCGGGACAGGCCGAGTGCCTGGAAGGTCATGAATCCGAATCCCAGGCTGCTGAGCCCGCGGGCTTCGGCGACGCGATAACTGCTGAGCTCTCCCGCATGGAGTTCGAGCAGACAGTCGAGCAGCATGCGCTCCTTGTCCAGGAAGTAATCCATCCAAGACATGAAGTGGCAGATGGTCGAGATCTCCTGCGCCCAAGCGAGGTCGAGCTTGCGCGCGGCTGGCATGCCGAGCCTGGCGCGAATTCCCCGCAGCAGATGCGCGCCGAGGTATCTGAGGATGGCCCGCCGCACGCCCCAGCGTGAGGTCGGATAGTGCAGGCCCAGACGCGACAATGCGCGTCGAAGCTGCTCCAGCGACTGTTCGTAGTGTCCGGTGCCGTAGAGTGCGGTGCCGATCTTGCGCGCCAGCGCCGCCTGTTGCAAGGGACTGAGCTTGTCGCCGAATGCCTTCACGTAGGCAGCTTCAGCCTGCCGGAAGTGCTCCAATGCCTCGGTGTCGGCGGCCATGCGCCCGGCCTGGTCTCCGGCCTTGAACAGGTATTCCTGGGCCTTGTCCCAGTCTTCGGCGCGGGTGTAATGGTGGGCCAGCAGGCTGGTGAATTCCTCCGGTCGGTCCTCGAACAGCATCTCGATCGCCTGTGCCACGCGGCGGTGAATGGCACGCCTGTTTTCGGCAAGAATGCTGCCATAAGCCGCCTCATGCACCAGCGCGTGCTTGAAGATGTACTCGACTTCCGGCACCTGCTGGGTCTGGCGAATCAGTTCAGCGTGTTCGAGTTCGGCCAGATTTCCGCCCAGGTTGCGTTGCGCCTTGCTGATCACCTCCAGTATCCGATTGAAAAAGCTGCGGCCGATCACCGAGGCCAGCTTGAGTGCCTGTTTGACTTCCTCCTCGAGGCGGTCGATGCGCGCAAGAATCAGGCCCTGCACCGTGTCCGGCAGATGGACCTGCTCATGCTGCCTGGCGAGCTGCCAGGACGAATCGCGCGCGCCGCGCACCAGCACACCTTCGGTCACCAGCGAGCGGATCACTTCCTCGATGAAAAACGGGTTTCCTTCGGTCTTGCGCAGGATCTGCCCGCGCAAGGCTGCGGGAATGTCCAGCTGACCGACCAGATTGCCGACCAGCAAGGCGCTGTCTGCGTCGGATAGTGGCGCCAGTGCCACCTCCTGCAGGCGCTGTCCGCCCTGGTTCGCGGCGATCTGCTGGATACGAGCGGTCGGCCCTTCCGGGTCCGGGCGGGTCGCAAGAAATACCAGCAAGGGCTTTGTACCGGCCAGCGGCAGCAAGTGTTCGGCCAGTTCGATCGACGACTGGTCGGCCCAGTGCCAGTCTTCCAGAAACAGCACCAGTGGTTGCCGGGTCGCCAGGCGTTCGAACAACTGGCGCATGCACAGGAACACCTGGCGCCGGAACGCCGGACCGTCAAGGTACATGATGCGGTCGGCGAATGCGTCCGGGATGCGAAGCGCCAGCATGGTGGCCAGATAGGGCAGGAAATCATGCGCCCGCTCGGCAAACAGCTCCTCCAGCCCGATTTCGAGTTTGGACCAGCTGTCCTCGTCGGCATCATCGTCGGCGATGTCGAAGCTTTCCTTCAGGATGTCGATGAAGGGCAGGTAGCTCAGGCTACGCCCGAAGGACACCGCGCGCCCTTCGAGCCAGAGAGTCCTGCCACCTTTCGACAGGCGCCGGGTCTCGGCAACCAGCCTCGACTTGCCAACGCCGGGCTCGCCAGCAAGGATCAGGATGCCGCCCTGTCCGTTTGCAAGCTGATCGAGGCTTGCCTGCAGCAGGGCGATCTCGCGCTGGCGACCGACCAGGGGCGATGTGATGCCCAGCCGGGTGGCGCGCGAACCCATCGTCTCGCGTGGTCGGGTTTTGGTCAGTTCGAACACGGACATCGGCTCGGCGATGCCCTTGAGCATGCGTTTGCCGATCGAGTGGAAATCGAAGAACGCGCTTCCCGTGATGTAGACGCTCTCGCTGACACAGGCCCGCCCCGGCTGTGCCAGCTGCTGCAGTCTTGCCGCGATATTCGTCGTGTCGCCCACCGCGGTGTAGTCGGTTCGCAGATTGTCGCCAATGGTTCCGACCACGACCATGCCGGTATTGATGCCCATGCGCACACGGACCTGGCCCAGGCCGCCGGAATCGTCTATTTCGGCTTCCTTCAGCTTTTGCAGGATGGCCAGTGCGCTTAACAAGGCACGGCGAACATGGTCCTCGTGGGCCACCGGCGCGCCGAACAGCGCCATGAAACCGTCGCCCAGGAATTGGTTGATGGTGCCTTCCACCCGATGGACTTCGGCAAGCGCAACTTCGAAGAAGCTGTTGAGCAGTTCGTGCATTGCATCGGCACCGAGCCGACGGGCCAGTTCGGTCGAGTTGGCGATGTCGCAAAACAGCACCGTGACCTGCTTGCGCTCACCCTCGAGCGCCGACGCGGAACCCAGAATCTTGTCTGCGAGATGCGCCGGTGTGTATGGCCGAGCAACCGTGGGTGGCTTGTGGGGCAGGACGGCACCTGACAGCTCGGCACCGCAACGGTTGCAGAAGTCATTGGTCGGCGAATTGTCTGCCCCGCAGGCCGCACAGTGCCGCCGCAACGCCTGCCCGCAACCGCCGCAGTAGCGGGCGGGCGGCTCGTTGTCATGCTGGCACTGAGGACATTGCATCGATCGGCTCCGAACGCCAGGGCAGGCTCAGGAAGGCAACACGTCCCAGCGGCGAATTCGGGAGAGAGTTTCTTCCATGGATTCCCGTGTTGCCCAAGGACTCAAGAAAATCGTGCAGCAGGATGCCTCCTGGCGTCGCGCGCGCTACTTTGCCTGGCACGGTGGTTCTCCCTCAATGGTTGTCAACGATCTCGGCGCGCCAGACATGCCCGTCGCGCCATTTTTTCAGGAAAGCTGCGGCGTCAAGCAACTGCAGCTTTCGAATTGCGACAGTTGAAATGCTGGCAAAACGCGCAACGCGCCGCCGTTGAACAGATGTTCCGTATCGACACACCTGAAGGACTGAATCACGCAGGCACACACACTTGTCAGAATAGTAACGTCAATGGATAGTCGTGTGCTGATATCCGGCAGGAGCCAGCGCATCCGCCATTGCGGGTCGGCAACCTGGATGTGGGCGACAGCTTCTCGCTTCGCATGGCGGTGCTCGAACCCGGTAGCCTTGCGCTGCGTGATCGCGATCAGATACGGGTTGCGCAGGCTTTTCGCGCTTCACGGCACGAAGGGCGTTGGCATGCGTCTGCTCAAGCGCTCAAGCGTCGAGCCGCGGGGCATGCATGCCCGCGATGCGTACGATTTCCTTGCCAATATCCTCAGGCGACAAAATGAAATCGATACACCCGCTGGCAATCGCACTCTGGGGCATGTCGGGCTGCGCTGCCGTACTCAATTTTTGCGCGATGGTGATGCCGCCCACGTCCTTGATGCCGGACAGCGCGGCAGCCCCGTCGCCGTCGTAGCCCGAGACAATCACGGCAATCAGTGGTCCGTCCCAGTTTTGCGTCAATGAACGCAGGAATACCGTGATGACATCAGGCCACCCGCGCGGCTTGGAGATGGGTTTCAGATGAAAAACGTCGCCATCGATGTGCAGATCCCGGTTGGCCGGGATGATGAATACCCGATTGGGCACCACCCGCAAGTTTTCCGAGATGAGTTCAACCGGCATGGAAGTGAAGCGCGGAAGAACCTTGTGCAGTTGGGTCGGCATGATCGTGATGTGGTTCACGATGACGACCGCGACACCCATGTCGGACGGAAGGTGTTGCAGTAGCCTGATGTACGCATCGAGCCCACCGGCGGAACCACCCACGCAAACGACGGGGAAATTTTTCATCGGCCCACTCCTTCGTTAACCAAATCGACGCCCCGTGCGTGTTGCTTCCGAACTGCTTGTGACGCAAGCGGCAGTATAAGAAGCCTGGGCCCATCCGCCACCTTCGTGGAACTGACGCGATGGAATGCTGGACCCGCGCACCAAGTGCAATGGACATTGTCGTACTCCAAGCGCATGGGATGACCGGGCAAGCCAGAGCCTATGTGTGGTAGCGCACAGACGGCTGGCGGCATCCGGGTTAAAAATCGTTGTTCACTCGGCTTTTTTGATTGTGCCGGCGGTCTTCGCGCGGCAAGTGTCGTGGTGCGCCGCAAACCCGCATGACCATCCCCGAATCCGACATCCTCAAGGCGAGCATCCTGATCGTCGATGATCAGCAGTCCAACGTGGTGCTGCTCGAGCAGATGCTGATCAGTTCCGGTTACTCCAACATCGCGCTGACGATGAAGCCCCAGGAGGTCTGCGCCCTGCACCGCCAGCACGACTTCGACCTGATCTTACTCGACCTGCAGATGCCCGGGATGGACGGCTTCGCCGTGATCGATGCGCTCAAGACCAATGAGCGCGACGACTACCTGCCGGTGCTGGTGATCACCGCGCAGCCGGGCCACAAACTGCGCGCCTTGCAGGCCGGCGCGCGGGACTTCATCAGCAAACCCTTTGATCTGCTGGAGATCCGGACCCGCATCCGCAACATGCTGGAGGTGCGGTTGCTGTACCGCAACCTGGCAAACCACAGCCGTGAACTCGAATCCCGGGTGCTGGAGCGCACCGCCGAACTGCGCGAAAGTGAAGCGCGTTACCGCAGCCTGACCGAACTGGCCTCCGATTGGTACTGGGAGCAGGACGGCGACGGCGCCTTCACCAAGGTGTCGGGGCCGGTGCAGGAGATGCTGGGCCTGCGCGTCGATGTGTTTCCCGAGGCCGAGCCCGCCGAACCGCAGGACGGATGGAACGAGATCCAGCGTACCGCGCTGCTCACCCACATCGCGGGGCGCACGCCGTTCGTCGGTTTCTTGTTCGAGCGCGTCAACGATGACGGGTCGCGGCAGGAGTTCAGGGTCAGCGGCGAACCGATGTTCAACGAGGCCGCCGATTTCATTGGTTATCGCGGCATCGGTGTCGAAGTCTTCTCACGGACCTGATCCACATGCAATCGCCTCCCAACACCCGCTGCGCATGCCGCAACCGCTGATCAAGGCCGGCGCGCTGCAGGACGCGATCTTCAACAGCGCCAACTTCTCCTGCATCGCCACTGACGCGCGCGGCGTGATCCAGATCTTCAACGTCGGCGCCGAGCGCATGCT
>CAZADK010000047.1:12289-13491 GCA_964483855.1 uncultured Rhodoferax sp. | reverse complement strand
GAGGGGATCATCATTTCCTTGATCGCGGCCGTGGTCAGCATGTCGACTGCCTTGCCGTATTCGGGCTTCGCGGTGCCTTCCATGATGCCCTTGATCTCGCGGAACTGACGCCGCACCTCGACCACGACCGCACCGGCAGCGCGGCCGACGGCCTCCATCGCCATCGCGCCGAACAGGTAGGGAATCAGGCCGCCGATGAACAGGCCGATGATGACCATCGGATCGCTCAGGTCGAACTTGATCACGCTGCCGTAGGACTCGAGCTTGTGTGTGTAGTCGGCAAACAGCACCAGCGCGGCCAGGCCGGCCGAGCCGATCGCATAACCCTTGGTCACCGCCTTGGTGGTGTTGCCCACCGCGTCCAGCGGATCGGTGATTTCGCGTACGCTGGCAGGCATTTCGGCCATTTCGGCGATGCCGCCTGCGTTGTCGGTGATCGGGCCGTAGGCGTCGAGCGCCACGACGATACCTGCCATGCTGAGCATCGAGGTGGCGGCCACGGCGATGCCGTACAGGCCGGCTATCGTGTACGAGACCCAGATCGCGACACACACGAAGATCACCGGCCAGGCGGTGGAACGCATCGACACGCCCAGGCCGGCGATGATGTTGGTGCCGTGACCGGTGGTCGAGGCCTGCGCGATGTGCCGGACCGGCGCATATTGGGTTCCGGTGTAGTACTCGGTGATCCAGACCAGCACACCGGTCAGGATCAGGCCGACGGCACAGGATCCGAACAGCGCCATCTGGGTGCCGCTGGCCTTGATCGCGTTGTCGGGAATCAGCCAGACGGTGACGAAGTAGAAGGCAATCAGCGACAGGCCACCGGCCACTGCCAGGCCCTTGTACAGGGCCGGCATCACGTTCGTCATGCCGGGCGAGGCCTTGACGAAGAAACACCCGATGATGGAGGCGATGATCGACACCGCGCCCAGCGCCAGCGGATACACCACGGCGGCGGTACCGGCGTTGGTGATGAGCAGCGCGCCCAGCACCATGGTGGCGATCAGCGTGACCGCATAGGTCTCGAACAGGTCGGCCGCCATGCCGGCGCAGTCACCGACGTTGTCGCCGACGTTGTCGGCGATCACCGCCGGGTTGCGCGGGTCGTCTTCCGGAATGCCGGCCTCGACCTTGCCGACCAGGTCGGCGCCGACGTCCGCGCCCTTGGTGAAGATGCCGCCACCGAGCCGGGCGAAGAT
>CAZADK010000047.1:10890-12279 GCA_964483855.1 uncultured Rhodoferax sp. | reverse complement strand
TCAGCGGGTTCAGCAGTTTGGCCAGGTTGGTGCCAGGCGTATGGTTGCCGTCGCCCACCAGGAACCAGTAAAACGCGGTGACGCCGAGCAGGCCCAGACCGACCACCAGCATGCCGGTGATGGCGCCGCCACGGAAGGCGACGTCCAGCGCCGGGCCGATGCCCCTGGTCGCAGCCTGAGCGGTGCGCACGTTGGCGCGCACCGAGACGTTCATGCCGATGAAGCCGCAGGCGCCGGAGAGTACCGCGCCGATGACGAAACCGACGGCCGACAGCGTATCGAGGAATACACCGATCAGAATGGCGAGCACGACGCCCACGATGGCAATCGTCTTGTATTGCCGCTCCAGGTAGGCTGCCGCACCGGTCTGGATGGCCGCCGCGATCTCCTGCATGCGCTGATTGCCAGCGTCCTGGGAAAGAATCCAGCTGCGGGCCCAGAAGCCGTAGGCCACGGCCACCAAACCACAGACTAGCGCCAATATCAGCACCGAATTGCCCGCCATAGTCGTACCTCCTCCTAATCAATCGGAGGCAAGCCGCAGCACGTCGCAGCTGCCACTCGCCCCGCTTCAGTCCAAAGACCTGGGTTTTACTTCAAGGGCACAACGCCTGCCGTGCCCGGCTGCGTTGCTTCCTCGTACGTCCCATCAGGAGTCGATTGGCCAACGCACGGACTGTAACTGAAATTAACACCGCTTTTGGGCTGCAAGATGGGCGTCAGTAAAATCGGTGTTAATCCCAGGGCGCCGCTTTGCCGCGGCAACCGCCGTACCCGCCGGCTGTGCAGGTACCGATGCCCTGCGACACCAAGCACAAGACACCAACGGAGAATTTTCATGTCCCTGGACAACGTCAGCCCTGGCACCGGCGTGCCCGATTCCTTCAATGTGATCATCGAGATTCCGATGAATGCCGATCCGGTCAAGTACGAGGTGGACAAAGCCACCGGAGCGATTTTCGTGGACCGCTTCATGAGCACCTCGATGCACTATCCGACCAACTACGGGTATGTGCCCAAGACCATCAGCGGCGATGGCGACCCGGTCGATGTGCTGGTGATCACGCCGGTTCCATTGATTCCGGGCGTGGTCGTGACGTGCCGGCCGATCGGCATCCTGAAGATGCAGGACGAGGCCGGCGACGACGGCAAGGTGCTCGCGGTGCCGATCGACAAGATCCTGTCCATCTACACCCAATGGCAAAAGCCGGAAGATCTCAACCCGATGCGGCTCAAGACCATCGCCCATTTCTTCGAGCACTACAAGGATCTCGAGGTTGGCAAATGGGTCAAGATCCTGGGCTGGGAAGGTCCGGATTCGGCGCGCAAGGAAATCATGGACGGCATCGCCAGCTACGAGCGCGCGCAGCAGGCGTGACAAACTACGAG
>CAZADK010000047.1:9533-10880 GCA_964483855.1 uncultured Rhodoferax sp. | reverse complement strand
GGCGTGACGAGATCGGCGCCGCATGCTGCCGGGCGCCGGCGCGTCAACGGTGCGGGTCGGGAAAGATGAGGCGCTGCAGGCCGCTGCCGCGGGCAAAGGCGGTCCACTGGCCCTGCGGTTGCGCCAGCCGATCGGCCAGCGCCCACCAGGTGCTGGGATTGAGTCCGAGCCCCACGTGGCTGGCCACGACCTCGATGTTCTCGGTGTGCGGATTGCGCGGGCAGCGTTCTTGTACGCTGGCCCTCCAGGCGACCACCCCGTCGGTGCGCGAGTAGATTGAACTGGTGGGCACTGACGGCGCCTGGGGCAGGTCGTATTGGGCCGTCTCACGTTCGATGTCGCGCCCGCTGGCCAACGCGTACAGGCGCCAGGCGTTGGTGCTGGTGTGTCGGCCCGCAAACGGCGTCCCCAGCGTGATCACGCTGCGCACCAGGTCCGGCGTCAGCTTGGCCAGCTCACGCGCATAGATGCCGCCCAGGCTCCAGCCGATCAGGCTGGCCTTGCGGCCGGTGCTGGCCACCGTTTCCTCGAGTTGTTCCCGGGCCGTGCGCAACACGCCGGCACGTGGCCCGAAATTGAATCCCTGCTTCCAGCCCGACGGGGTGTACCCCAGGTGGCGCAGGTAGCTGCGCAGCGGAACCGTCGACGTGTCGCTGGCGGACAGGCCGGGAAACACGATGACCGGATGGCCGTCTCCACGGGGTGCGCGCTGCAGCGCAAACCAGGCCGGAAGCAGGGCACCGAACTCCCACGGCGCGCGCAATTCCATCGCGAGCAGCAAGGCATTCGGGGGCGGATGGGCTTCGTGCGATTCAGGAGCTGTCATGGGATCGGGTGTTGCTTCGGGCGGGTCTGGAACCGGGATGGCAGGGCGATGTGAGTCGCCGCCGCCATTGACAGGAATCGACGGCGTGGCGGCGGCTGTGTCATGGATGTATTTTCTTGGCCTCGTGGGGCCCCTGCATTCTAGGCAGGCCTTGTTTTCGTCGCTCGATGCTGGTGTCCCGGCGGTCATCGAACCGGTCGATGGCCTGCTTGCGCTCCCGGCGGCGAGTAGGATACAGATGAGATGAATGTCCGCCCTGTCAACCCAACCACCCCCAACCCCAACCCAACCCCGATCGGAGTCAACCCATGACGCTCAAACTGTGCGGCTTTTCGGCCAGCAACTACTACAACCAGGTCAAGCTTCAGCTGCTGGAGAAGCAGATCCATTTCGAGGAGGAACTGGTCAAGACCGGCAGCAACGACGCCAGTGTGCTGGACCGCTCGCCGATGGGCAAGGTGCCGTTTCTCGATACCGGTTTCGGCTGCATCTCGGAGTCCATGGCCTGCGCGGAGTACATC
>CAZADK010000047.1:0-9523 GCA_964483855.1 uncultured Rhodoferax sp. | reverse complement strand
CAATATCCGCAATACGCCCTGTTGCCCGCCGACCCGTTCGCGGCAGCCAAGGTGCGCGAGTTGGTGGTCTACATTGAATTGCACCTGGAACTGGTTGCGCGCGAGCTGTATGCGCAGGCCTACTTTGGTGGCAAGGTTTCCGACGAGACAAAGGAACGCGCGCACCAGCGGTTGACCCGCGGCGTCGCGGGTTTTGCGCGCATTGCGATGTTCAAGCCCTTTGTGGCCGGTGACCAGTTCACGCTGGCCGACTGCGCGGCCATCGTGCACCTGCCGATGGTAGCCGGCGCGGCCCGGATCATCTACGGCGAAGACCTGTTGGCCGCCGTGCCGGTGAAGGCATACGTCAAGGCGATGGGCGAACGTGCGGCAGTGGCCAAGGTCAACGCGGACCGCAAGGCCGACACCCAGCGCATGATGGCCGAGGCGGCGGCCAAACGCTGAAACCTCACGCCTGCCCGGCCTTGAACGGGCTGTGTTGTTCGAGCTCGCCCATGTAATTGCGGATGCCGGCGCGTTCGCGCTGCAGGAAATCGTTCACCGCCTCGGCGAAAGCCGGGTGCGCCAGCCAGTGTGCGCTGGTCGTTTGCACCGGTAGCAACGCGCGCGCCATCTTGTGCTCGCCCTGAGCCCCGCCTTCGAAGCGGCCGATGCCGTGGGCGATGCACCATTGCAGCGGCGCGTAATAACAGGCCTCGAAGTGCAGGCAGTCGACCCGCTCCAGGGCTCCCCAGTAACGGCCGTAGGCGATGCCCGGCGCGCCGCCCGCGCCGCCCGACAAAGCGATCAGGCTGGCGGCGATCGGCTTTTCGCCGCGCTCGGCGACGAACAGCAGCCAGTTTTCCGGCATGTCCCGCGCCATGCGGCCGAAAAAGTCGCGCGTGAGATAAGGCGCGTTGCCGTGTTCGTAATAGGTACGTTCGTAACAACGATAAAAGAAGTCCCAGTCCGATGGCGTGATGTCCGGGCCCCGTGACCAGCGCAGCGCAACGCCAGATTGCGCGACCTTGCGCCGCTCCTGCCGGATCTTCTTGCGTTTGTCCTGGTTGAGTGAGGCCAGGAAGTCATCGAAATCGCGGTAACCCTGTGGTCGGTTCGACCAATGGAACTGGACGTTGTGGCGCAGCATCAGGCCTGCGTCGCGACAGGCCAGGGTGTCGGCAGCGCTGGTGAACAACAGGTGCAGCGACGACAGTCCCGCCTGTTCGCACCAGCCCACCAGCCCTTTGACCAGGGCCAGGCGCGCCTGTGCGTCCCGCGCGAGCAGGCGGGCACCGGGCACTGGCGTGAACGGTGGTGCCACCAGCGCTTTGGGGTAATAACCCACGCCGTGTTGCCGGTAGGCATGGGCCCAGGCATGGTCGAACACATATTCACCATGGGAATGGGCCTTGAGGTACATCGCGCAGACCGCGTGCAGTTCACGCGGCCCCCGCGCTGGCTGCCGCCACAGGGTGGGGAACCGCGGCGTCCAGCCGGTCTCGGGGGTGGCGCTGCCGCTTTCGTGCATGGCGGCCAGGTATTCGTGGCGCATGAACGGAGTCGCCGTGTCCTGCTGCGCAGCCAGCAGCGTGTTCCAGTCGTTGCAATCGACCTCCAGCGGCGAATTCCGGACCTCGATGACATAATCTTCGTGACTCACGCCGGACCCCTTTCTGACCGCGTGCCCAGGCGGACCGCGCCGGCCATCGGTTCGCGCGGCACGGGTCCATCTCTAACCGCTGTTTGTGTTTCCATGACTCTCAAGATCTGTGTGGCCCAACTGGACTTTGTCGTTGGCGACCTGACCGGCAATGCGCAAAAAATCATCAGCGCAGCCCAGACGGCTTATGGCGACGGGGCGCGTTTGTTGCTGACGCCCGAGTTGTCGATCTGCGGTTATGCGGCGGAAGACCTGTTCCTGCGGCCGGTGTTCATCCATGCCTGCGATGATGCCGTCAAATCGGTCGCGCTCGCGCTCGCGGGGTTAAAAGACATGACGGTGGTCGTCGGTCATCCGGTGGGCGGCGGCACCCGGACGCGGTCGGTCTCGGTGCAACAGCGCCACAACGCGGCCAGCGTGCTGCGCGAGGGCCATATCGTGCACACCTATGCCAAACGCGAGCTGCCCAATTACCAGGTGTTCGACGAACGGCGGTATTTCGCGCCCGGCAATGGCGTGTGCGTGTTCGAGGCCGGCGCGGGCGACAACCGGCTGCGCATCGGGCTGCTGATCTGCGAGGATGCCTGGTACGAGGAGCCGGCCCGTCTGGCCCGGCAGGCCGGTGCGCAGATGCTGGTGGTGCTCAACGCGTCGCCATTTCACGTCGGCAAGGGCTACGAGCGAGAGCAGATCATGCGCGAACGGGTGCTGGCCTGCGGATTGCCGATGGTGTACGCGCACCTGGTCGGCGGACAGGACGAGATGGTATTTGAGGGCCATTCTTTTGCCCTTTCGGCCGACGGAGCGCTGGTTGCCCGGGCGCTGAGTTTTCGCGAGCAGTTGTTCGATGTCTGCGTACGCCAGCACGCCGGCGCGCTGCAATTGGCGGGCGAGGTGGCACCGGTGCGCGAGGCCGATGCCGACCTGTGGGACGCGCTGGTGCTGGGCGTGCGCGACTACATCGGCAAGAACGGATTTCCCGGTGCCATCCTCGGTTTGTCGGGCGGCATCGATTCGGCGCTGGTACTGGCCATCGCGGTCGATGCGCTGGGCGCCGACCGGGTACGCACGGTGATGATGCCATCGCCCTATACCGCCGACATCAGCTGGATCGACGCGCGCGACATGGCCGGTCGGCTGGGTGTGCGGTATGACGAAATCTCCATCGTGCCCCAGTTCGAAGCGTTCAAGAGCGCGCTGGCAGTCGAATTCGCCGGGCTGGCCGAAGACGCGACCGAGGAGAACATTCAGGCCCGTATCCGGGGTACGCTGCTGATGGCCTTGTCCAACAAGTTCGGCCCCATCGTGCTCACGACCGGCAACAAGAGCGAGCTGGCGACCGGTTATTGCACGCTGTATGGCGACATGGCCGGAGGTTTCGCGGTCATCAAGGACCTGGCCAAGACCACAGTCTACCGGCTGGCGCACTGGCGCAACCGGCATGACCCCTACGGCACGGGCGTGGCACCGATCCCCGAGCGCATCATCACCCGGCCCCCCAGTGCCGAATTGCGTCCGGACCAGACTGACCAGGACAGCCTGCCCCCGTATGAGGTGCTTGACACGATCATCGAGCGCTACATGGAAAACGACGAGTCGATCGAATCCATCGTCGCCAGCGGCATTGCCGCGGCGGACGTCGAGCGCGTGACCCGGCTGATCAAGATCAACGAATACAAGCGCCGGCAGGCACCGATCGGCATCCGGGTGACCCATCGCAGTTTCGGCAAGGACTGGCGCTACCCGATCACGAACAAGTTCAGGCAGTGATCGCCGCTGCGGTAACCGTGGTTGGTGGTGTGCCGGGCAAATGGCGCTATCCTAGGGGGCCGCAACCCGGTGTCGGTTCGCGGCGCCTTGCGGGCCTATCGGCGCCGTTTTCCGGTGTGCATTTTGAAAGCCAGACTCGCCATGAAACAGATCACCGCCATCATCAAACCGTTCAAGCTCGAGGAAGTGCGCGAGGCGCTGGCCGAGTGTGGGGTCACCGGCCTGACGGTGAGCGAGGTCAAGGGGTTTGGCCGTCAGAAGGGGCATACCGAGTTGTACCGGGGTGCAGAGTATGTCGTCGACTTCCTGCCCAAGGTCAAGGTCGAGGTGGTCGTGCGCACTGACGACGTCGACCGTTGTGTCGATGCCATCGTCAAGGCCGCGCGCACCGGCAAGATCGGTGACGGCAAGATCTTCGTGACGGCAGTCGAACGCACCGTGCGGATCCGTACCGGCGAAGAAGACGAAGCCGCCGTCTGAGAGCGCCCCCAGCCCTGGCTTCGCCAGGCCCCACGAGGGGGTGCGAGGAAACTTGGGGCGACACCGGTGACTGCCGGCTACAGCATCTGGCGGGGCCGCTCCCGGGTTCAGGTACAGCAAAATCCCCATCGTTGCCAGGCGGCGCCGGCCCAGATGCCGATACACAGGACCAGGCTCAGCATCACAGCCGCGCTGCCCAGGTCCTTGGCCCGCTTGGACAGCAGATGCCATTGCAGGCCGACCCGGTCGATCGAGGCCTCGATGCCGGAGTTGAGCAACTCCACGATCAGCACCAGCATCACCGAACCGGCCAGCAAGGCGCGCTCGACCCAGCTCTGCCCCAGCCACAGCGCCAGCGGCACCAATACGATTGCCGCAATGGCCTCCTGGCGGAATGCGGTCTCTGTCCAGCCGGCGCGCAGCCCTGCGATGGAATACAGGGTTGCGTGCCACATGCGGTGCAGTCCCGTACGGCTCTTCTGCAGGTTTTGGTGTGTCGGCTCCCGTGGCGGTGATGGCGGGGTTTGCATGGCGGCATTGTCGTGTAGTGGCGTCACGCCGGCGACGGGGCACGACGCAACCGCAGGCTCGGCCTTGGCGGCCGGATTCAGCCCTTGGGCTGGCGGGGACGCGTGACCAGCCGGGTGCCGGCGATGGCGTCGTGCCAGAACTGCTGTTGCGGATGAAGTCGGCTCAACACGGCCCATACGGCCACCCAGCCGATCAAGATCACCATGGTCTCGCCGCCGTTGAGGGCGAAGGGTGCGATGGCGGCCAGCGGCGGCAAAAACCACAACCAGCTCGCGAGGTAACGAACCAGCGCGCGAGGCTGCGAGATCGGCCGGCCGGCCCGGTCTGTCACTGCGATATCCCAGGTCTTCATGGCCAGGGTCTGGCCGCGCGCCCAGAACCAGGTGAAGTAGATGCCGAACACGACGAACAAAAAGGCCTGTAACGCATGCCGGTTGTCCATCGCGTTGCGCGTCTGGCTCAGGGTTCCGAACAGGTAACCGGCGATGAACACGACGCCGAACAACAGCATGCCTTCATAGAGCCAGCAGGCCAGGCGGCGCAGCAGTGGCGGTGTGTCTGGCAAGGTCGGCGTGGCGGATGTGTCCGATCGGGGCGGGCGTGTGGCGGTGGTTGATGTGGATGGGGTGTCAGTCACGCTCATGGACTCGGGGTTCCGGCTGGCTTGACGCCAGGCTGCGCCGGGGCGGCAGTCGAGGATGGCGAGTGGGCCGCGGCTGACCCTGCTTCAGAGCGGGTCACCGGCACGGAGGCGAGTTTACCCGTCGATCGATGGGTGACGGCTGGCGCTGCTCCAATGGCCGGTCGGCTTGACGCCTGACGGGCCAACTGTTTCTTCTGGTCCGGGCTGAGCGACTGGTAGGCTTCCCACTGCGCCTTTTTTTCTGCGCTCGACAAGGTGCGGGTTTCGGCAAAGTTCAGCCGGGCCTGCGTGCGGTCGGCGGTGCTCAGGGCAGCCCACTCACGCATGCGGCCATGGAGCTTGGACTGTTCGGTGGGCGACAGCTTGTGGAAGTCGGCCGATAACGCGATCCACTTGCGTTTGCGGTTCACGTTGATCTGAGTCCAGATCGGCGCCAGGGGTTGCAATGCAGCCTTTTGCCCAGCGCTCAGCTTTGCCCAGGCCAGCGCGCCATCGGACGTTGCCGCCGCAGGTTTTGCTGGACTGATGCTGCCGGGTGTCTGGCCGATGACTGGCAAGCCCGGGTAGACGAAGGCCAGGGAAACGAGGTACGGGATCAGCCGTAGACGGCTGAATGGCGGGTGGACAAGCATCGTTGGCTGTGTTGCTACCGCGTCGAGCCGACGTTGAGGCGCAGGAACTGTGCAAAGCCCGGATCCGTGTAGGCGACCGGTGGCAGGTCATCCATGAGCAGCGCCGCATCCACCTTGGCCATCTCCTTCGCCGCCCGGTCGTCCAGCACCCTGTCGATGGCCACCAGGCCGATGACGAGGACCAAAACCGGCAATACCATGACCAGACGCAGCCACCAGCTCGACTCCTGACCAGGGCCGCCCAGTGCAGCGGCGTGGCCCAGGGGCAAAACGGCTTCGGCCGCTGCGTTTCGGGGCTGCTTGCGTCGCGCCACCGCCTGCATGCGGGCATGGCGCAGACGCTCACCAACGTCGTGCGGCACCGCATCGCAGGCTTCGGACAGCCGGGCGGCGATCTTCAGGCCCAGGCGCTCCTCGACAAGCGCCAATTGGTGGTGATGTGAATTGCTCATATTGTGATCCCCTTGACGCGAAGCGCCCGGGCGAGCGCCTGCACGGCTCGTGAACAATGCGTCTTGACGCTCCCTTGCGAGCAGCCCATCGCTTGGGCGGTCTCGGCGACGTCCATCTCTTCCCAATAACGCATCATGAAGGCTTCTCGTTGACGCAGTGGAAGCTGTTGTATCTCAGTTTCGATTTCCCGCAAGGTCTGGGCCCTTTGCGTGGCGTCCTGCGCGCTCTCCGTGTGCAGCGTCGTCTCGTTGTCGGACAGGAATTCGAGCAGGTCGAAATCGCCATCGTCGTCCGGTGACTCGAAATCGCCGATGTTGGAGAACAGGGCATTGCGGGTCTTGTTGCGACGGAACCAGTCCAGTGTGCAGTTGGCCAGGATGCGCTGGAACAGCATGGGCAGCTCGCAGGCGGGCTTGTCGCCGTAACTCTCGGCCAGCCGCATCATGCTATCTTGCACGATATCGAGGGCCGACTCCTCGTTGCGCACATGGTAGAGCGAACGCTTGAAAGCCCGCTTCTCGACGCTGCGCAGAAAATCGGACAATTCTTGTTCTGTTGCCAATGGGAACGGGGTGCTGTGGAGGGATCGGGGCGGTTGAAGTCGCCACCCCATCGGGCCTGCCTGCGCGATCGTCGCGGGGAATTATGGCACTGTCAAAGCCACATATTCGTGCCGCGACGCGCAATCGGGATTTTTGCAGTGCGATAATCCGCGCTGCAATTCAAACAGCAAACGGGTCATGGTCTGGCGCATTATTGGTTGCGCCTATGGCTTTGGCCTCAAGTTTCGATGCGACGCCACAAGCGTTTGCGAAGAGGCACCCAAGGTCTTTCGTCAGAGAAATTCACAAAGGTTCATCACCATGGAAATATCCAAGGCCGAAATCAGTTCGGCGGCGGCCGCAAGCGCCGCAACCCGCAAATCCCCTACCGAACCGGCAGCCCTTGAGCTGCGCGGAGCCGAAATCCTGATCAAGGCCCTGCAGGCCGAAGACGTCAAGTTCATCTGGGGTTACCCGGGCGGGGCGGTGCTGCACATCTACGACGCCCTCTACAAGCAGGACACCATCCAGCACGTCCTGGTGCGCCACGAGCAGGCCGCGGTCCATGCGGCTGACGGTTATGCCCGCGCTACCGGCGATGTCGGCGTGTCCTTGGTGACTTCGGGCCCTGGCGTGACGAATGCCGTGACCGGTATCGCAACTGCCTACATGGACAGCATTCCCATGGTGATCATCACCGGGCAGGTGCCGACCGCGGCGATCGGCCTCGATGCATTCCAGGAGTGCGACACCGTGGGCATCACCCGGCCGATCGTCAAGCACAACTTCCTGGTCAAGGATGCACGCGATATCGCAGACGTGATGAAGAAGGCGTTTCACATAGCGCGCACCGGTCGCCCGGGCCCGGTGGTGGTGGATATCCCGAAAGACGTCTCTTACAAGATGGTGCCGTACCACGGCTACCCCAAGACCGTCGAGATGCGCTCGTACAACCCGGTGCGCAAGGGACACGGCGGCCAGATCCGCAAGGCGCTGCAGCTGCTGCTGACGGCCAAACGTCCCTATATCTATTCTGGCGGCGGCGTGTTGCTGAGCAACGCCTCGGCCGAACTGCGCACGCTGGTCGACATGCTGGGGTACCCGGTGACCAACACGCTGATGGGCCTGGGCGCCTATCCGGCCAGCGACCGCAAATTTCTCGGCATGCTGGGCATGCATGGCACCATCGAGGCCAACAACGCGATGCAGAATTGCGACGTGTTGCTGGCGGTGGGGGCACGCTTCGATGACCGGGTGATCGGCAACCCGAAACATTTTGCGCAGAACGAGCGCAAGATCATCCATATCGACATCGACCCCTCGAGCATCTCCAAGCGCGTCAAGGTCGACATCCCGATCGTCGGCGACGTCAAGGACGTGCTGAACGAGATGCTGGCCATGATCCGCGAGAGCCCGCTGCGTCCCGATGCGGATGCACTGGCCGCCTGGTGGAACACCATCGAGGAGTGGCGCGCGCGCGATTGCCTGCGCTTCGACATGGGCAAGGGTGACGTCATCAAGCCGCAGCATGTGGTGCGGACCTTGTGGGGCATGACCAAGGACAGCGAGACCTACATCACCTCCGATGTCGGCCAGCACCAGATGTGGGCGGCGCAGTATTACCGCTTCGACGAACCGCGGCGCTGGATCAACTCCGGGGGGCTGGGCACGATGGGCGTTGGCATTCCCTACGCGATGGGCATCAAGCTGGCCAAGCCCGATGCCGAGGTGTTCTGCATCACCGGTGAAGGTTCGGTGCAGATGTGCATCCAGGAGTTGTCCACCTGCTTGCAATACAACACGCCGATCAAGATCGTGTCGCTGAACAACCGCTACCTGGGCATGGTGCGCCAGTGGCAGGAATTCGATTACGAAGGCCGCTACAGCCACAGCTACATGGACGCACTGCCCAATTTCGTCAAACTGGCGGAGGCCTATGGCCACGTGGGCATGCTGATTGAGAAGCCGGGCGACGTCGAGGGAGCGCTGAGAGAAGCACGCAAACTCAAGGACCGCACGGTCTTCATGGATTTTCGTACCGACCCGACCGAGAACGTGTTTCCGATGGTCAAGGCCGGCATGGGCATCACCGAAATGCTGCTGGGATCCGAGGAGCTCTAACCACCCTGCTATCCCGACGCGCCTGCCCCCGGCATCGAGCCGGCCCGCAGGGCGCGTTTCCCACTTGTCGATGCGTCTATTGCTTGCCGAGCCCGGTTGTTACCGCAACCGGGGGAGGGCGGCGAAAAGAGGAATCCATTCATGAAACATATCATTGCCGTCCTGCTCGAAAACACGCCTGGGGCCTTGTCCCGCGTGGTCGGGCTTTTTTCCGCACGCGGCTACAACATCGAATCGTTGACTGTCGCACCAACCGAGGATCCCAGCCTGTCGCGCATGACGATTCAGACGACGGGCTCCGACGACGTGATCGAACAGATCACCAAACACCTGAACCGCCTGATCGAGGTGGTCAAGGTGGTGGACCTGACGGAGGGCGCTTATACCGAGCGCGAACTGATGATGGTCAAGGTACGCGCGGTTGGCAAGGAGCGCGAGGAAATGAAACGCATGGCCGACATCTTCCGTGGGCGCATCATCGACGTCACCGAGAAGAGCTACACCATCGAGTTGACTGGTGTGCAATCGAAGAACGACGCCTTCCTGGAGGCGCTCGAGCGCAGTGCGATTCTGGAAACGGTGAGGACCGGATCGAGCGGGATTGGCCGCGGCGAACGGATTTTGCGGGTCTGAGCGACCACTTTTGGAGAAACGAAATGAAAGTCTATTACGACAAGGATTGCGATCTGAGCCTGATCAAGGGCAAGAC
>CAZADK010000046.1:0-13749 GCA_964483855.1 uncultured Rhodoferax sp. | reverse complement strand
CCACCGGGCCACGCACCTCGCTGCTGACCAGCTTGTCCTTGGTCTGGCTGCTGAACTTGGGTTCGGGCACCTTGACGCTGAGCACGCAGCACAGGCCCTCGCGCATGTCGTCGCCGGTGACCTCGACCTTGGCCTTCTTGGCCAGTTCGTTGTCATCGATGTACTTGTTGATGATGCGGGTCATCCCAGCGCGCAGGCCGGTCAGGTGGGTACCACCGTCGCGCTGCGGTATGTTGTTGGTGAAACACAGCACCTGCTCGTTGTAGCCGCTGTTCCACTGCATTGCCACTTCGACGCCGATGTTCGTGTTCTGGTCACTCTGGCGGTCGCCCATGGCATGGAACACGTTCGGATTCAGGATGGTCTTGCCCTTATTGATGAAATCGACGAAACCACGCACGCCACCGGCACCGGAAAAATCGTCCTCCTTGCCGGAGCGCTCGTCCTTCAGACGAATCCTGACACCGTTGTTCAGGAAACTCAGTTCGCGCAACCGCTTGCTCAGGATTTCATAGTGAAAGTCCGCATTCGCCTGGAATATCTCCAGGTCCGGCAAGAAGTGCACTTCGGTACCACGTTTCTCGGTATCGCCGATCACCTTCATTGGTGAGATCTCAACACCATCGACGGTTTCGACCAGACGGTTCTGCACCACGCCCTTGGAGAACTCGAGCACGTGCACCTTGCCGTTGCGGCGCACCGTCAACCGCAGCATCTTGCTCAAGGCATTGACACAGCTCACACCCACGCCATGCAGCCCGCCCGACACCTTGTAGCTGTTCTGGTTGAACTTGCCGCCGGCATGGAGTTCGGTCAGTGCGATTTCCGATGCAGAACGCTTGGGTTCGTGCTTGTCGTCCATCTTGACGCCTGTTGGAATACCCCGGCCGTTGTCGACGACACTCACTGAATTATCCGAATGGATGGTGACCAGGATGTCATCGCAATGCCCGGCGAGCGACTCGTCGATGGAGTTATCGACGACTTCGAAGACCAGATGGTGCAGGCCGGTTCCGTCGGACGTGTCGCCGATATACATCCCTGGGCGCTTGCGCACCGCCTCCAGGCCCTCGAGGATCTGGATCGCCCCTTCTCCATACGCCGCTGACGCACCTGACTGGTTGCTGTCGATCGTAGGCTGGTAGTTGGAGCTCTCGGCCGATCTGTCGTTGTTCTGGTTGCTGTTGTCGCCAACGGCTGCCGGGTTCGTGCCTGGCTGGGAATCCGGCTTGTTTTCTTCAGTCATGTCGGGCTATCTCTGAACAGTATTTGTCACTCATGAAACATCAAACCCGCGTCAACGGCGGGTTTGTGTGTGCTTGCGTGCGCCAACCCGGCGCGCGCCATCAGATACGCATCGGCATCACGACGTACTTGAACGTCGAGTTGTCCGGAATCGTGAACAGCGCGGAACTGTTGCCGTCCGACAATTCGAGCTTGACCATCTCCTGGTTCATGTTGCTCAGCGCGTCGATCAGGTAGGTCACGTTGAAACCGATCTCGATGCTGTCACCGGCGTAGTCGATGTCGAGTTCGTCGATCGCCTCTTCCTGCTCGGCATTGTTCGATGCCACGCGCAATGAGCCCGGATCGATGTTCAATCGCACGCCCTTGAACTTGTCGCTGGTCAGGATGGCGGTTCGCTGCAACGTGGCCAACAAAGCCTGGCGGCCCAACGTGATGCTGTTCTTGTGGTTCTTCGGGATCACGCGGTTGTAGTCGGGGAACTTCCCCTCGACCAACTTGGAGACGAACTCCATTCCACCGAACGCAAACTTGGCCTGGTTGGCCGCAAACTGCATCTCGATGGCACCATCGTTATCGCTGAGCAAACGTTGCAACTCGATCACCGTCTTGCGCGGCAAGATCACTTCCTGGCGAGGCACCTCGGTATCCAGCGTGACCGACGCGAACGCCAGTCGATGTCCGTCGGTAGCCACCAGGCTCAATTGCTTGCCTTCGGCCACGAACAGGATACCGTTGAGGTAGTAACGAATATCGTGCACCGCCATGGCGAACGCCACCTGCCCGAGCAGGTCTTTCAGCGTCTTTTGCGGTACGCTGAACAGCGGCCCAAAACCGGGCGCTTCCTGTACCAGCGGAAAGTCTTCGGCTGGCATCGTCTGCAACGTAAATTTGCTCTTGCCGCCCTTGAGGATCACCTTGTTCTGGGCCGACTCCAATGCCACCGTCTGGTCAGCCGGCATGGTACGCAAGATGTCGATCAGCTTGCGCGCACCGATGGTCGTGGTGAAGTTGCCTTCGTCGCCGCCGAGCGCGGCTACGGTGCGGATCTGGATCTCCAGGTCGCTCGTGGTGAACTGCAATTCTCCATCGGTCTTGCGGATCAACACGTTGGCGAGAATGGGCAGCGTATGGCGGCGCTCCACGATGCCAGACACAGCCTGCAGGACCGACAGCACCTTTTCCTGCGTTGTCTTCAATACGATCATGTCGACTTCTTCCTCAATTTATAGATAGATATCAGTAGTTGTAGTAGCTAAGGATGGCACCCACCTGTGGACAGGGGCATTTTCCCCATTTTTATCAAGCACTTGCATAGTGTTGATCGGTGTGTGCAACCGTGCTTCGCTGCTGCACACCGATTGGGTATAACTTTGCGCCATTGGCTGCGGCTGTGGATAACAGTGCAGTTGTGCGCCAACTATCCCCAGCTTTGCCAAGCGGTCGGCATACAGCATGGTGGACCTGGCCGGATCAACCCTTGAGTGTCTGTTCGAGTACATGTAGTTGCTGGTTGAGTTCGGTTAGTTGCTGCCGCTCGGCGCTGATCTTGCGTACGGCATGGAGCACCGTGGTGTGGTCGCGCCCGCCGAACAATTCACCGATCTCCGGCAGACTTTTCTGCGTCAGTTCCTTGGCCAGGTACATCGCGATCTGGCGCGGTTTGGCGATGCTGGCCGGGCGCTTTTTCGAGTACATGTCGGCGACCTTGATCTTGTAGTAGTCGGCAACGGTTTTCTGGATGTTCTCGACTGAAATCTGCCGGTTCTGGATCGATAGCAGGTCGCGCAATGCCTCGCGAGCAAGGGCGATAGAAATGTCTTTCTGGTTGAAGCGGGAATACGCAAGAATCTTGCGTAACGCACCTTCGAGTTCACGCACGTTGGAGCGCACATTCTTGGCCACGAAAAAGGCTACTTCCTCGGGCATCTCGGACAATTCGGCACGGGCCTTGTTGATCAGGATCGCAACCCGCATTTCGAGTTCCGGCGGCTCGATGGCCACGGTGAGTCCGGAATCGAAACGTGACACCAGGCGCTCATGAATGTCGGCAAGGCCCTTGGGGTAGGTGTCGCTGGTCATCACGATGTGCGACTTCTTGGCCAATAACGCTTCGAACGCGTTGAAGAATTCCTCCTGGGTTCGCTCCTTGTTGGCGAAGAACTGCACGTCATCAATGAGTAACAGGTCGAGCGAATGGTAATGGTTCTTGAATTCGTCGAAGGTCTTGCGCTGGTACGCCTTGACCACATCCGAAACGAACTGTTCCGCATGGATGTAGAGAACCTTGGCGGAAGGCTTGTTGACCAGCAAGCGGTTGCCGATGGCATGCATCAGGTGCGTCTTGCCCAAACCGACGCCGCCGTAGATGAACAACGGGTTGTACAGGTGCCCAGGCAGGTCCGACACATGCATGGCGGCGGCACGCGCCATCCGGTTTGCCGAACCTTCGACCAGGGTGTCAAAAGTCAGGACGGAGTTCAGGCGGTTGCGCAAGCCGGAAGGCGCCACGACTTCGCCCAGATCGACGGGTTCCTCGATCGGGCTTTTTCCAAGCGCAGTCGGGACAAAAACTGATTTGGCTTGCGATTCCCGCGGAGCAAGCGCTAACTCGAGGGATACGTCCTGGCCCAGTATCTTTTCGAGGGTGTTGGCGATGCGGGTACTGTACTGGGCGCGGATCCAGTCCAGTTTGAAACGATTGCCGACGTAGATCGTGACCTTGGACATGTCGCCGGCAACAGTCGCCGACAAGGGCTTGATCCAGGTGTTGAATTGCTGCTCCGGCAACTCCTGCGCCAGTTGTTCGATACAGGTCTGCCAGACGTCGTGCGTCGTGTCTAGCCGCTTGCCGGCGGCGTTTGCCGCGTGTTGCCCCTCGGTCATCGCTGTTGTTGTTCTCTGTGGATAGTTGCCATGTCTGGCGACCACGGATTGTAGATTATCAAGAATTTATCCACAAGCACTTCGGCGCCGTCCTGATGCGGTCCGGTGGCTCCGGTGTTACGCACTGAAAGCCTCGCAAGCGCTTGCCGGTGTTCATAAAAATGGTGATAATCGCGGGTTTCCCGGAAACCGGGCCGAGGGGTGATCCGGTCATTGGATCCCAACTGAACAGGATTATCGTCATGAAACGCACTTACCAACCTTCCAAGATCCGCCGGGCCCGTACCCATGGCTTTCTCGTTCGCATGAAGACCCGTGGCGGCAGGGCGGTCATCAACGCCCGCCGAGCCAAGGGGCGCAAGCGTCTGGCGGTCTGACGAGCACGACTGACTGACTGCACCGGCAGACGTTTGCAGGGCCGTGCAGCGCCTCAAGACGCGCAGCCAGTTCCAGGCTGTGCTCGCGGGCCAGCGTATTGCCAGCACGGCTCATTTCGTTTTGCATCAGCGCGACTTGAAAGATATCGGTGGGCGAACTGCAGCGCAGGGGTCGCAAGCCACTGGCACTGAATCGGCTCCGCGCGCGCCGCCAGACGAATCCGTGATGGGCGCCATGGTGCCCAAACGCTGGGCGAAACGGGCGGTCACACGAAACATGATCAAGCGCCAGATATTCAGTGTGGGTTTGCAAGCCGAGCCGGGTCTTCCCCGTGCTGCGTTTGTGGTGCGCTTGCGCACGGGTTTCGACCGCAAGCAGTTCGTCAGCGCGAGCTCTGTAGCGCTGAAACGACAGGTTCACGAGGAACTGGTCTCTTTGTTCGATTGCGCCCGACCACACCGTTCCGCCATTGTGTCGGCGTCGCCCCCCCTGCCATGATCAAGGCCTGCCTGATCGCTGTGGTGCGCGCCTACCGCCTGTTGCTCAGTCCCTGGATCGGCAGTGCTTGCCGTTTCGAGCCAAGCTGTTCGGCCTACTCCCTGCAGGCATTGCAGGAACACGGCGCTGCGGCGGGCAGTTATCTGACCGTGGCGCGCCTGGTGCGTTGCCATCCTTGGTGCGCTGGCGGTTGCGATCCGGTACCTGACGTCGCCCCTCGATTTTTCAGTCGGCTGGTCACCCCGAATCCTCACAAGAAGAATGTATGAACGATATCCGCCGCACCATTTTGTGGGTGATCTTTGGTTTTTCGATGGTCTTGCTGTGGGACAGATGGCAGGTCTACAACGGTAATCCGGCAACGTTCCTGCCAACGGCTCCCCGGCCGGCGGCAACCGCCAGCGCGCCGGATGCCAATGGCATTCGTGGTGCCATTCCGGCTCCGGTGGCCAGTGGCAACAATGCGATTCCGGGCCCGGTGGCGGGTGCCACGGGTGGGGCAACCATCGCGGCAGCGATTGCGCCAGTCGCCGGCGGCGCCACTGTGCAGGGTGAGCGGGTGGTGGTGCGCACCGACGTGATGGAACTGACCTTCGATACCCAGGGAGGATCGCTGGTGCGCGCAGCGTTTCTCAAGCACATGGACATGACGGATCGCAGCAAGTCGTTTGTATTGCTCGAAGAGTCGCGCGACCGAGTCTACGTCGCGCAGAGTGGCTTGATCGGAAACATGGCCGGCGTGGATTATCCGACCCACAAGACCGTGATGGCCTTCTCTGGTGCGCGTGAACTCAAGGATGGCGAAAAGGAACTTGTCGTCACGTTCACTTCGCCCGTGGTGGGTGGAGCGACTCTGGTGAAGTCCTACACCTTGCGCCGCGGCGCGTATGACATTGCGGTGCGCCATGCGATCACCAACTCCGGAACCGAGCCCGTTGTTCCTCAGCTGTACCTGCAACTGGTGCGCGACGGCAACAAGCCCGTAGGCGAATCGTCGTTCTATTTCACCTTCACCGGCCCGGCCGTCTATACCGACGCCAAGAAGTTCCAGAAGATCGATTTTTCCGACATCAAGAAGAAGAAAGCCGATTACCCGCAGACCTCGACCGACGGATATGTCGCGATGGTTCAGCACTATTTCGCCACCGCCTGGTTGTTGCCCCCGGGCATGAGCCGCAGCATCTCGATGGATGCGGTCGACATCGGATCGGCTGTGCCCGACTGTTGTTATCGGGCGACGCAGATTGCCCCGATGGAAGCCATCGCCCCGGGCGCCAGCAAATCGGTCGATGCGACGTTGTTCGTCGGCCCGCAGTTGGAAAAAGTGTTGGAGGCACTTGCGCCCGGACTGGAGCTGGTCAAGGACTATGGCTGGTTGACCATCCTGGCCAAGCCCTTGTACTGGCTGCTGGACAAGATCCACGGCATCCTGGGCAACTGGGGCTGGTCCATCATGGGCCTGGTGCTGTTGCTCAAGATCGCGTTCTACTGGCTCAATGCCAAGGCCTACAGCAGCATGGCCAAGATGAAGGCGGTCAACCCGCGCATCATGGAGATGCGAGAGCGCCTGAAGGAAAACCCGCAGCAGATGCAGCAGGAGATGATGAAGATCTACCGTGAGGAGAAGGTCAATCCGATGGGTGGCTGTTTCCCCATCATGGTCCAGATTCCGGTCTTCATCGCCTTGTACTGGGTTTTGTTGTCCAGTGTCGAGATGCGCAACGCGCCATGGGCCCTGTGGATCACCGACCTGTCGTCGCCCGACCCGTATTTCATTCTGCCGGTCTTCATGACGCTGACCACGTTGTTGCAGACCGCGCTCAACCCGGCGCCGCCGGATCCGATGCAGGCCAAGCTGATGTGGTTCATGCCGCTGATCTTTTCGGTCATGTTCTTCTTCTTCCCTGCCGGCCTGGTTTTGTACTGGATCACCAACAACGTGTTGTCGATCGCCCAGCAGTGGGTCATCAATACCCGCATGGGTGTGCCGCCGCAGTTCAACCTGCCGAAATTCAAATAACCCACCAAGCCCGCTCTGGCGCGGGCCGATCCACCCAGCATGTTGCCGCACCGGCCCGATCCCATCGTCGCGATCACAACCGCGCCGGGTCGCGGAGCAGTCGGTATCGTGCGTGCTTCCGGGGCGGACCTGTCATCGCTGGTTGCGGCCCTGTGTGGCCGTGCGCTGCGCCCACGCGAGGCGACCTACCTGCATTTCCTGGATGCGCAAGGGCAGGCGATCGACCAGGGGCTGGCATTACATTTCCCGGCGCCGCATTCGTTCACCGGTGAGGACGTGCTCGAACTGCAGGCCCACGGTGGCGCGGTGGTGCTGCAGATGCTGCTGGCGCGTTGCCTGCAGGCAGGCCAGTCCATCGGGCTGCGCATGGCGCAGCCTGGCGAATTCACGCAGCGCGCATTTCTCAACGACAAGATGGACCTGGCACAGGCCGAAGCGGTGGCCGACCTGATCGATGCCAGTACCGAGGCGGCGGCTCGCAGCGCGCTGCGGTCCTTGTCCGGCGACTTTTCCGCTGCCATTCATGGCGTGCGCGATGCCTTGATCGACATGCGCATGCTGATCGAGGCGACGCTGGATTTTCCGGAAGAGGAGATCGACATCCTGCGCCGGGCCGATGTGCAAGGCCGACTGGCGCGATTGCGCGATGCGATCGCCGCCATCGGGCGCAATGCACGCCAGGGTGTGTTGTTGCGCGAAGGTATCAAGGTGGTGATCGCCGGGCAGCCCAATGCGGGCAAGTCTTCCTTGCTCAACGCGCTGGCCGGCGCCGAACTGGCGATCGTGTCGCCGATTGCAGGTACCACCCGTGACAAGATCCAGCAGACGATACAAATCGAAGGTGTTCCGCTGCATGTGATTGACACGGCGGGCCTGCGCGAGAGCGGCGACGAAGTCGAGCAAATGGGTGTGGCAAGGGCCTGGGGAGCCATCGACACGGCCGACGTGGTGCTGTTCCTGCACGACCTGACCCGTTTGCCTGCTCCTGGCACCCCACCAGTGGCCGGATCCGATCAAGCCCTGTATCTTGCCGCGGATGCCCGGATTGCAGCGGACCTGCTGGCGCGGCTCTCGCCCCAGGTGCCAGTGATCGATGTCTGGAACAAGACGGACCTGTCCAGCGGCATGCAGTCCGCGAACACCGATCGTTCGGTGTGCTTGTCCGCACGCACGGGAGACGGCCTTGAGCACCTGCGGCAATGCCTGCTGCAGTTGGCGGGCTGGAACACGATCCCCGAAGGTGTCTACATGGCACGCGCGCGGCATGTACAGGCGCTGCATCGGGTGGACCAGCATGTGACACAGGCCGCAGCCGAGGTGGCCGCGCGATCACCAGCACTCGATCTGGTGGCGGAGGAACTGCGTTTGGCGCAAAATGCGCTGGGAGAGATTACCGGGGCGTTCGGCGCCGACGATCTGCTCGGTGTCATATTTTCACGTTTCTGTATCGGAAAATGACCTGTCGTCGCTGACCCGCACGTGCGCGCGGATATGCTGGCGGACACGGCCCTAGCGAATGATGTTGCGACATGAGTACTGCCCCTTCCCTTTATGCCAAGTCGGACATCAAATTCCTGCTCGGGGCGATTGCCAGCGACACGACGGATACCACGCTATCGCATGGAATCACGACAGCGCAATGGGATGTGCTGGCAGCTTATTTGCAGCCGATGGACATCACCGCCGGGCGCATCCTGATCTCGCAGGGGGCTGAAGACCGCACGTTGTATTTCGTCGAGTCGGGCATGTTGACGGTGCATTTCGAGGATGCCAGCGGCAAGATTCATCTGGCGGCGGTGGGCGCCGGCTCAGTGGTTGGCGAGGGCGGGTTTTTTTCACGGTTGGCACGCAGCGCGACGGTTCAGGCCGGCAGCGCCTGTCGGCTGTGGACGCTCAGCCCGATGCGATTCTCCGAACTCGCCAATCGCCAGCCCAATGTGGCCTTGTCGCTGGCCATGGCGCTGGGGGCGATCATGGCGCGACGCCTGGTGAGCAATCGTCGGCGCATCGCCGTGACCTGAGGCGTTTGTCTGTGCCGCTGTTCGCGGCGATGGCCTGACACTGCCGTGTCAGTGCCCTTCAAAATCGACCAGCGTGAACAGATCCAGACCCGAGGCACGCAGCTTGATCGAACCCCCGAGTTCAGGCAGATCGACGATGGCGGCGCCTTCCACCACCCTGGCGCCGAGTTTTTCGAGCAACTTCTTGCCGGCCATCATTGTGCCGCCAGTGGCGATCAGGTCGTCGATGAGCAGTACCCGGTCACCGTGCTTGACCGCATCGGTGTGCAGTTCCACGGTAGCGCTGCCGTATTCGAGCTCGTAGGTCTCTTCGACAGTCGTGAACGGCAGCTTGCCTTTCTTGCGGATCGGTACAAATCCCACGTTGAGTTCGTAAGCCACCACAGCACCCAGGATGAAGCCACGAGCATCCAGCCCGGCCACCATGTCGGGGCGCCGCTGTGGTTCCCTGTAGCGGTGCACGAAGGCATCGATCAGGACGCGGAACACTTTGGCGTCCTGCAGCAGCGGTGTGATGTCGCGGAACTGCACACCGGGTGCCGGCCAGTCGGGCACGGTGCGGATATGGTCGCGCAAATATTGGTTGACGCTCAGGCCGTGCATGTCGGGTTGGTTCACAAGCGTTCTCTGGTTGTGAAAGGCAAGGCCGTCATTGTGCCTGCAGCAACTTCTGCTCGGCGATGGACAGGTTCTCGGGGATGCCGGACAACACCAGTATGTCGCCGTCCTCGAGCTGTGTATCGTCCTGCACAACCAGCGAGCGGCCGTTGTTGCGCCGCAGGTTGACGACCCGCACGCCCAGCGAATGCAGCGCCAGGTGGCCCAGCGGCTTGCCGACCGACTTGGCGCCCAGTGGCAGCGTAAACGTGGCCAAACGCTCCTGGCGCATCTCATCGACCGAGTCGTCGTCGGCGCCGTGGAAATAACCGCGCAGCAGGTTGTAGCGTTCGTCGCGCTGGTTCTGCACCACCCGGATCACACGGCGCATCGGAACGCCAACCAGCGCCAAAGCGTGACTGGCGAGCATCAGCGAACCTTCGATCGCCTCGGGAACCACTTCGGCGGCGCCGGCTGCCTTCAGCCGCTCCAGGTCGTGGTCGTCGCGGGTGCGCACGATGACCGGCACCTGGGGCGCATGCGCGCGCGCATGGTCGAGCACCTTGAGCGCTCCTTGTGTCTCCACGTAGGTGACCACCACGGCGCTGGCGCGTGACAGGCCGGCCGCCATCAGCGCCTGCAACCGAACCGCGTCGCCGAACACCACCGAGTCGCCGGCAGCCGCAGCCTGGCGCACCCGGTCCGGATCGAGGTCGAGCGCCATGTAGGGAATGCCCTCGCCTTCGAGCATCCGGGCCAGGTTCTGCCCGCAGCGACCATAACCGCAGATGATCACGTGTTTGTTGGAGTTGATCGACTTGCGCGCGATGGTGGTCATCTGCAGCGACTGCTGCAGCCAGTCGCTCGATACCAGCTTCATGACGATGCGGTTGCTGTACATGATGATGAATGGCGTTGCGAGCATCGACAACACCATGCTGGCCAGGATGGGATTGAGCAGCGCAGGCGGCACCAACGCGTTGCGTTGTGCCAGTGTCAGCAGCACGAAGCCGAATTCGCCCGCCTGTGCCAGGTACAGGCCGGTGCGCAGCGAGATGCCCCACGACGAACCCAGACCCTTGGCCAGCATGGTGACCAGAACCGCCTTGAACAACACCGGCACCGTCACCAGCAGCAGCACCAGCGGCCAGCGCTCGAGCACCAGGCGCCAGTCGAGCAACATGCCGATGCTGATGAAGAACAGGCCCAACAACACGTCGTGGAACGGCCGGATGTCGGTCTCCACCTGGTGTTTGTACTCCGTCTCCGAGATCAGCATGCCGGCGATGAACGCGCCCAGCGCCAGGCTCAGCCCGGCCATTTCCGTCATCCAGGCCAGGCCCAGCGTGATCAGCAACAGGTTGAGCACGAACAACTCATCGCTTTTGCGCCGCGCCACCAACGTGAGCCACCAGCGCATCACGTGCTGGCCGCCTACCAGCAGGACCGTGATCAGGACCGTTGCCTTCAGCGCGGCCAGACCGAGTGCGAATCCCAGGTTCTCGCCTGCAGCGCCGAGCGCGGGGATGAGTACCAGCATCGGAACGACGGCCAGATCCTGGAACAGCAGTACTCCCATCACCCGTTTGCCATGCTCGGATTCGAGTTCGAGTCGCTCTACCATCAGCTTGACGACGACAGCGGTGCTGCTCATGGCAAGCGCGCAGGACAAGGCGAGTGCGGTCTGCCACGACATGCCCCAGAACCGGGGCATCAGATAGGCCAACGCCAACATCGACGCGGTGCCCAGCATCATGGTCAACGAGACCTGAAACACGCCAAGCCCGAATACATGGGAACGCATCGAGCGCAACTTGGCCAGGTTGAATTCCAGCCCGATGACGAACATCAGGAACACCACGCCAAACTCGCCCAGGTGCCGCACGGCATCCGAGTTCTCGGCCAGGGCCATCGCATTCGGGCCGATCACCACTCCCACGGCAAGGTAACCGAGCATCGGTGGCAGCTTGAGCGAACGGCACACCACGACGCCCAAAACTGCCGCCAGCAAGTAAACCAGTGTGAGTTCGAGCGCGCCCATTTGCAGATACTAGCAAGAGAAGTGCCGGGCTCGTCGATAAAATCGGGCGAATGACGGAACCCCCAGCAAGCATCCCCACCTTCGATGCGGAGCAGGCATTGCGGTTGGCGCGCGAGACCTTCGAGATCGAGATGCATGCGATTGCCGGGCTTCGGCAACGGCTTGGCCCGCCGTTTGCGCTGGCAGTGCAGGCGATGTTGCAGGTGCGCGGCCGTGTTGTCGTCATGGGCATGGGCAAGAGCGGCCACATCGGTCGCAAGATGGCTGCGACGCTCGCGTCCACCGGCACACCGGCTCTGTTCATGCATACCGGCGAGGCGATCCATGGCGATCTCGGGATGATCCGGGCCGACGATCTGCTGGTGGCCATCTCCAACAGTGGCGAGTCCGACGAGCTGGCTGCCATCTTGCCGGTGGTCAAACGTCTAGGCACGCCGGTGGTGGCGATGACCGGCAAGCCCGATTCGACATTGGCACGTTACGCCGACATGGTGCTCGATTGTGCGGTCGAGAAGGAGGCCTGTCCGCTGAACCTTGCGCCCACGGCCAGTTCCATGGCGCAGATGGCGATGGGTGATGCACTTGCCGTCGCCTTGCTCGACGCGCGGGGATTCAAGGCCGAGGATTTTGCACGATCGCATCCGGGCGGCGCGCTGGGACGGCGCCTGCTGACCCATGTCCGCGATGTGATGCGCAGCGGCGACGCGGTGCCGAGCGTTGCACCGCAGGCCGGGCTGACCGAGGTCATGCGCGAGATGAGCCGCAAGGGACTGGGCGCGGTGGCGGTCATCGACGACCGACAGCAACTGCTGGGTATCTTCACCGACGGCGATCTGCGCCGGCTGGTGGAAAAAGGAGGCGACCTGCGCGTTGCCACCGCGCGCGAGGTGATGAGCCGCTCGCCCAAGACCATCACCCCGAACGCACTTGCGGTCGATGTGGCCCAGCTCATGGAGCGCCATCGCATCACCAGCGTGCTGGTGGTCGATGATGCGGGTGCCTTGTGTGGCGCCCTCAACAGCAACGATCTGATGCGGGCCAAGGTCATCTGATGCAGCCAGTTGCGCGCCAGAGTGCAGAACTGCTGCTCAAGGCGCAGGGGATACGGGTCGCGTTTTTCGACGTGGATGGCGTGTTGACCGATGGCGGGCTGTATTTCTCCGCCAGCGGCGAGACCATCAAGCGGTTCCATGTACTTGACGGCTACGGTATCGGTTTGTTGCGCGCATCGGGTATTGTTCCAGTCGTCATCACCGGGCGCGACTCCAAGCCACTGCGTGTTCGGCTCAAGGCCCTGGGTATCGACGAGGTGTTTTGCGGGGTGAAGGACAAGGGGCAGGTGGCCCAGGCGCGCCTGCAGGCCTTGCAGGTCTCCTGGGACCAGACGGCCGTGATCGGCGATGATTGGCCGGATCTGCCTCTGATGCTCCGCTGCCGGTTCTCGGCTGCGCCGCCCGATGCCCACGCCGAAGTGCTGGCCGCGGTGGATTTCGTGACGACGCGCCGTGGCGGCCACGGGGCTGCGCGGGAGTTCTGCGACCTGCTGCTGATGGCCACCGGCCGTTACGCGCAGCTGCTGAGGGACGCGTGCCCGTGATTCGCCTGCTGCTGACGACCTGGGATCGTGTGTCGATTTACCTGCCCATCGTCGTGATGGGGTTGATGGCACTGGGCACCTATTGGCTGGTGCAGAACTCGCCCAAACCGGATGCGCCGGTGGTTGAGCGGCCGGTACGCCGTGAACCAGACTACTTCATGAAAGACTTCTCGGTGACCACCTTCGTCGAGTCTGGACGGCGCAAAAGCGAAGTGTTCGGCGTGGCTGCGCGCCATTTCCCGGATACCGGGCTGCTGGAAATCGATCGGATCCGCATTCGCAGTTTCGATGAACAGGGACGGCTCACAACCGCCACCGCGGACCGTGCCTTGACGAACAACGATGCGTCGGTGGTGGAGTTGTTCGGCAACGCCCGGCTGGTGCGCGAGGCACGGCTAGACAAGTCCGGCACCATCGCGCCGCGAATCGAATTTCGGGGCGAATACCTGCACGCCAACACCGAGAC
>CAZADK010000045.1:8125-13978 GCA_964483855.1 uncultured Rhodoferax sp. | reverse complement strand
AGAAGATGTGCCGCAGCCTGCGCCCTCGCGCATGAGCGACCGCCGCAGCCAGCCTGGCAGCAATTGGAGCGCGCCTGAGCGCCGCGCCCCGGACAACCGCGACCGGCGCGATGCGGGCAGGCCCAGCAACGACAGGGACGGGCAGGCCCTGCGCGGCATGCCGCGCCCAGGCAGCACTACACGCGCCGCCGCTCCCGCGCCAAGGCCCGTGAGTCGGACAGCGCCGGCGCCGGCCAAAGCGGCACCGACACGCGCACGCCAACCTGTATCGGCGACCGCAAGCGGCGATGACGGTGATTGGGAGAAGTTCTAAGCACAACGCGCCTTGTGACGAACCCAACCACCAGAACACCATGGGATCGAAACCTCTTGACGAACGTGCCTGCACACCACAGGAGGGAGCAGCGTTGCTGCAACTGGCAGACATCCTGATTGCCCAATGGCGTGCCCGCGCGCAGGTAAAGGTTGCCGCAACCCCTCGGCGTCTGGCAACGCCACAGGGACAGACCCGGTTGACGCCGCGAGGTGCCGACCGCATCACCAAGGCCAAAGCTACTGCAAATGAAAGGCACAGGCGGCCTTGAAACGCGGCGGAGCATGAAGCCAGTGCGGTCGGTCTGTGCGGGGGTAAGTATTTGCGACACTCGTGACATCGATTCGGAATTCCGGATTTATGGCCCGAGTTCGCAGGCAGCCTGGAGTATGGTCGGCGCAACAAAAGCCAAACCGATTGTGCTGTCGACCTGACCTGGAGTAATCAAAAAACAATGGCCGCCGCTTTCACAGCCGAAGTCTGGGAACACAGCCCCGATGCGCTGGTTGCGTATGCACCGGACGGCACGGTCTTGCACTGGAACCCCGCCGCAGAATCGATCTTCGGTTATGCCAATGCCGAAGCCCAGGGGCGTAACCTGTACGATCTGGTTGTGCCACCGGCTGAGGCGGAGCAAGCGCGCATCAGCCAGGCCAGTGCGCTGCGCGACGGAGTGGCGGTGTATGAAGCCGTGCGCCGTCGCAAGGATGGCGTCCTCGTGCATATCAATGTGTCGGCCCGCGCCGTACTGCGTCCGGACGGACAGCTCGACTATTTTCTGGCGAGCAAACGCGACGAGACGCGGCTCAAGGTCCAGCGTGACGCCAATCTGGTACAGGCCCGGTTCGGAGCGTTGCTCGAGTCGACACCGGACGCGACTGTCATTGTCAACGTGCTCGGGCGCATCGTGCTGGTCAACTCGCAGGCGGAGCAGCTGTTCGGCTACCCGCTTGCCGAATTGCTGGGCCAGACGGTCGAGGTGCTGCTGCCCGACCGTTTCCGCACAGCACACCTGAAGAACCGGGCTGGCTTCTTCGCCATGCCACACACGCGGGCCATGGGCGAGGGACTGGAGTTGTACGGATTGCGCAGGAATGGCGAGGAGTTCCCGGTCGAGGTCAGCCTGAGTCCGCTGCGCACCGAAGGCGGGACGATGGTGATGAGCGCCGTGCGTGACGCCACAAGCCGCAAGAAGGCCAGCCAGCAGTTCCGCGACCTGCTCGAATCGGCACCCGACGCCATGATCATCGTCGACCCGCACGGACAGATCATCCTGGCCAACAACCAGGCCGTCACGCTGTTCGGCTGGGCCCAGGACGAGCTTCTGGGCAAACCGATCGACATGCTGGTGCCCGAGCGGTTCCGGGGCCCGCACCCCGGCCATCGCGACGGGTTCTTTGAACAGCCCCGCACCCGTGCGATGGGCGCCGGTCGGGAGCTGTATGGCCTGCGCAAGAACGGGTCGGAATTTCCGGTCGAGATCAGCTTGAGTCCGATCGAGACCGAGCAGGGCCGTGTCGTCTCCAGCGCCATCCGCGACGTGACCGACCGCCGGCGCATCGAGCAGGCGTTGCGCGAAAAGAACCTGGAGCTTGAAAACGCCGCGGTCGCCAAGGACCGCTTCTTTGCCGGCATGTCGCACGAACTGCGCACGCCGCTCAATGCGGTGATCGGGTTCACCGGCACGCTGCTGATGCAACTTCCCGGGCCGTTGAATGCCGAACAGACACGCCAGCTGCAATTGGTGCAGACCGCGGGCCAGCACCTGCTGTCCCTGATCAACGACCTGCTGGAACTGGCCAAGCTCGACGCCGAACGCCCGGCCCTGCACCCCGAAACATTCGACTGTTGCCAGGTGCTCAGCGACCTGGCCGCCACGCTGCAACCGCAGGCACAGAAAAAGGGGTTGCGGTTCGCGCTGGAGCTGCCGCTGCAGCCCCACCCGATACGGGCCGACCGGCGTGCACTGAATCAGATCGTCATCAACCTGATGGCCAACGCGATCAAATTCACCGAACAAGGTGAAGTGGCGCTGTGCATGTCAGCCACCCAGCTCGATGGCCGGCCGCAGTTGGAGATCAGCATGCGCGATACCGGCTCGGGCATCAACGAATTTGACCAATCCAGGCTGTTCCAGCCGTTCGCGCAGCTCGGTGCGGTCGGTCACCCCAAAGGCGAAGGCTCGGGGCTGGGCCTGCACCTGAGCCGGCGCCTGGCTGAAGCCATGGGCGGGCACCTGGACCTGCGCAGCGCGCCGGGGAGCGGCAGCACCTTCACGCTCACCCTTCCGACAGGCTGATCCATGGGCGCGCGAATCCTGATCATCGAAGACGATCCAGCCAGCATGGAGCTGGTCCGGTACCTGCTCGAAGCAGCGGGACACACCACCCTTTGCGCGATCGACGGCGGCGCCGGCGTGCGGCTGGCGCTCGACGAGCAGCCGGACCTGGTCTTGTGCGACCTGCAGATGCCGGTGATGAACGGTTGCCAGGTGGCGCAAAGCCTGCGCGAATATTCGGCTTGGCGCCAGGTGCCGATGATCGCCGTGACGGCGTTCTCGATGCCCGGTGACCGCGACAAGGCACTGGCCATCGGTTTCAACGAACATATCAGCAAGCCGATCTCCCCCGGTCAGTTCGTGCAGCAGGTCGAAGCGCTGCTGCCGCCCCCGATGCGCCGTGCCACAGCGAGCCGGCCATGACCGGCAAGGCTCCCGCCAAAGCGACCATCCTGGTCGTCGACGATGTCGAGACCAACCGTGACCTGGTGGTGACGCTGGTGCGCCACCTGGGGCACCAGGCAATCGAGGCGGCGGATGGCGCGCAGGCGCTGGAACTGGTACGCGAGCGCCAGCCCGATCTGGTGATCTCCGACATCCTGATGCCGACCATGGACGGGTTCGAATTCGTCAGCCGGTTACGCGCCGATCCGCAAACCGCTGCCACCGAAGTGGTCTTCTATACCGCGCACTACCGCGAGCGCGAGGCGCACAACCTGGCCAGGATCTGCGGGGTCTCGCGGGTGTTGCTCAAACCGAGTGACCCCGCCGAAGTGCTACGCGTGATCGCGCAGGCGCTGGCGAAAGTCCGGGAGGCGCCGGCCCTGCCGGACCCGCAGCAGTTCGACGTCGAGCACTTGCGGGTGCTCACCAACAAGCTGTCCGAGCAGCTAACCACTTTGGAGAACACCAACCAGCGTCTGGCGGCACTGACCGAGCTGAACCTGCACCTTGGCTCGGAGCGCGACGTGCGGTCGCTGCTGGACAATTTCTGCCGTGGTGCACGCGAGCTGATCGGTGCCAAATATGCTGTGCTGGCGGTCAATGGCAAGGAGGCGGGTAACCCGCATTTTTCCAGCAGCGGCCTGTCCTCCGAGCTGACGGCAGTGCACGGCTGGCCGGGCCTGGAGGCCGGTGCGCTCGGACGGGTGTACCGGGACCGGGTCACCATGAGCCTGGCCAATCGCGACGGCCACCCGCACGCCATCGGCCTCCCGGCCGGATACCCGGCGCTGCGCATGGCATTGGTGGCCCCCATTGCCTCGCTGGTCCACACCTACGGCTGGATCTGCCTGGCCGACAAGGTGGGCGCGGATGAGTACAGCCCGCAGGACCAGCATATCCTGTCGATTCTGGCGGCCCAGGTCGGGCGGATCTACGAAAACGGCAGCCTGTACGCGACGGCGCAACGCCAAGCCGAACGGCTGCAGACCGAGATCAACGAACGCAAACTGGCCGAGCTGGCGTTGCAGGAAAAATCAGGCCAGATCAGTGCCTTGTCACGCCGGATCCTGGAAACCCAGGAATCGGAACGTCGCCGGGTGGCGCGCGAACTGCACGACGAACTCGGGCAGTCGCTCACCGCCATCAAGATCAACCTGCAGTCACGGCTGACGAACGAGAAAGGTCAGCCTACCGAGAGACGCCAGACCGACACCACGATCGACATCGTCGATCAGGCGCTGGCGCAGATGCGGCGCCTGGCGCTGGGCCTGCGTCCATCGCTGCTCGACGATCTGGGCCTGCTGCCGGCGCTGCGCTGGCTGGCGCAGCAAAACAGCCAGCACGGCCAGTTGAAGATCACCGTGCGGCACACCGGGGATCAGCGCCGATTCGACTCGGACATCGAGACCGTCTGCTTTCGGGTTGCGCAGGAGGCACTGACAAACGTACAGCGCCACGCCGGGGCCCGCCGGGTCGCCATCGAACTCACGCTCACCGACGCATCGGTATCGCTGCGGATCCAGGACGATGGCAAAGGCTTCGATGTGACCGAGCGCCTGCGCCATGCCAGCTCCGGCAACAGTATCGGCCTGCTGGGCATGCGCGAGCGCGCGACCCTTGCTGGCGGCGTGTTGCGCATCGAATCGCAGCCTGGAGAGGGCACCGCGGTACTGCTGGATTGCCCGCTGCAGACCAGCGCGCTGCTGCGCTGATCACCTCGGCGCTGGCGTTGTGTCGGCACAGGCACAACGCGGCGCAAGCCGGAATACGAGAACTCAGGCATTTCCGTCTCCGACCTCAGGTATGAGCCTGATACCACGCGTCGGGACAAGTGCCTACAGTGCATGGCAAGAGGCGTGGTCACCCGGATACCGGAATGATCGTGCTGTCTGATGGTGTCTCCGATGGCCAGCGTAAATGAGCAAAAACCGATGGATGCGAATTTCATGAACAGAACCAGGAAACCTGCCAAAGGGCATGGCGTGAAGCCCGCCTGCCGCCTGTGCGCTGTCCTGCAGCGGGCTGCCCGCGCCTGCGCAAAAAGGCTGCCGCGCCTGCGCTCGGGAACGCTGGCCGTGCCGGGATGCTGAGATGGAACTGCGCATCCTGCTGGTCGACGAGAACCCGGTTTTCCGGGCATCGGTCGTGCGTTTTCTGGGCCGGATTCCCGGTGCCAACGTCGTTGGCCAGGTGCCGTCTGTCGGCGATGCGCACGCGCTCCTCACGACATGGCGGCCTGACCTGGTGCTGATGGATGTGACAGCCGCGCGCACCGGATGCCTGGAAATGGCGCGGGCGCTGCAAGAAGCGCCGTTGCGCCCAAAGGTGGTCTGCCTGTCCATCTACGATGACCCCCAGTACCGGCTGGCCAGCGCAGAACTGGGCAACACCTTCGTCAGCAAGGCCGATCTCGTCGCCGAGCTGCTGCCCATCCTGGAACAACTGGGCTTGCAAATGCCGCCGGCCTGGCAGCCAACCATGCCGCCAGAGCGCGCGGTCCTCGGGAGCACCTGACCATGCTGATGCGGCCCAATGTCACGAAGTCCGATGGCGAGACGCGCGCCGGGCAGCCCATGACTGCGCACCAGGATGCTGTTGCCCAGGCAACGGCGAATGGCCACCCGCTGCTGCCCGTTGCCGATCTCCCGGTGGCGGTCTACACATGCGATATGGACGGGCGGATCCGCGCCTACAACCATGCGGCCGCTCGCCTATGGGGCTGCCACCCGGACATCGGCATGCCGATCTGGCACGCTGGCTGGAAAGCTTTCACGACGGATGGTCGTCCGATCGGCGCCGGGGAATGGCACGCGGCCGT
>CAZADK010000045.1:5699-8115 GCA_964483855.1 uncultured Rhodoferax sp. | reverse complement strand
TCGGTGATCCACGCGACCATCATGGTCGAGCGCCAGGACGGCAGTGTGCGCCACATCGCGCCGCATCCGCAGGTGCTGCGCGATGCCAGCGGCCGGCCCTGCGGCGTGCTGGACACATGGCTCGACCTCACCGAGCGCAAGCACCAGGAGCAGCGCCTGTTGCAAAGCGACGCCTCCGCACGCAGCATGTTCGACAACAGCCCGGTCGCCTTGATGATGCAGCAGCCGCTTTCGACCATCACCGCGGTCAACAGCAGGTTCCTCGCGCTCACCGGGTACAGCCGCGCCGAAGTGGTCGGGCGGACCGTGGAAGAACTCCGCATCATCGTGCGCGATGAGCTGGCCCGGCAAATGGTCGAGCAATTGCGCAAATACGGCACCGTCTCGTCGATGGAGATCAATTACCGGCGCAAGGATGGATTCATCGGCCGCGCGCTGGTGTCCAGCGCCAAGGTGATCATTGCCGGCGCCGAGCAGACGCTGAGCTCGTACTCGGACATCACGGCGCAGGTGCATGCGCTCGAACAAACGCGGCTGGCCCAGCAGGCGCTGCAATCGATCTCGCAGGGCATGGTGATCAGCGGACCGGATCGCCTGATCGTGTCGGCGAACAGGGCCTTCGAGGTGATGACGGGTTATTCCGAACAGGACCTGCTCGGCCGATCGTGCGCCTTGCTCCAGGGCGCCGAAACCGATCCGCAAACGGTGCTGGCGATGCGGCACGCGCTCATGGCGGGCCAACCGTTTCGCGCGCAGATCCGCAACTACCGCAAGGACGGAACCCCGTTCTGGAACGAGCTGTCGATCGATCCGGTGCACGATGCACAGGGCAAGTTGACCCATTTCGTCGGCATCCAGCGCGATGTGACGCAAGCGCGCATCCAGCAATTGCAGTTGCAATTGGCCAATCAGATCGTCGACCAGGCGCACGAGGGTGTGATGGTGACCAATGCAAACGCCGAGTTGGTGATGGTCAACAAGGCATTCAGCCACATCACTGGCTACCGCGCGGACGAGGTCCTGGGATGCAATCCACGTATTCTGTCGTCGGACCGGCACGACCGGCACTTCTACAAATCGATGTGGCACCAGGTCAAGACCGCCGGGTTCTGGACCGGCGAGATCTGGAACCGCCGCAAGGACGGCCAGGAATACCTGGAATCGCTGTCGCTGACCGTGCTGCGGGATACGCAAGGCCAGGTCAGCCACTATGTCGGCACGATGCTGGACGTGACGGAGGAACGGGCCACACGTGCGCGGCTGGACTGGCTGCATCATTTCGACGCGTTGACGGGGCTGGCAAACCGCACGCTGCTGCGCGAACGGTGCGACCAGGACCTCGGTGTGGCGCGTCGCGAAGGCAAGCCCGTGGCGATGCTGGTGATCGGACTCGACCGGTTCAGCGTCATCAACGACGCGATGGGCTTCGCGGTGGGTGACAAGATGCTCGCGGAAGTCGCACACCGGCTCTCGCATGCGGTGCGCGAGCAAGACACCGTCGCGCGCCACTCCGGTGACGAGTTCGTGCTGGTCTTGCCCGGCGAGACACCGGAAGGTGCCTGTGTGCTGGCAGACCGGCTGCAACAGGTGGTGGCATACCCGGTGCAGGCCGACGGCTCCGAGCTCACCGCCAGTGTGTCGATCGGCATCGCATTCTTCCCGGACGATGGCCATGACTTCGAAACCCTGGTCGGATCGGCGCAGGTGGCCATGCACAAGTCCAAGGAACGCGGCGGCAACCAGCGCCAGTTCTACCGTGCCGACATGTCGCAGAGCACCATCGCCCGGATTGCGCTTGTCGCGGCGTTGCGCAACGCGATTCGGCTCGACCAGCTGGCGCTGCATTACCAGCCATTCGCCGACATGCAAACCGGTCGCATCGGCGGCATGGAAGCCCTGTTGCGCTGGACCCATCCGGAACTGGGCCGGGTGTCGCCGGCAACCTTCATTCCGATGGCCGAACAATCGGGCCTGATCATCGAGATCGGCTACTGGGTGCTGCGCCGCGCCTGCCAGGACCTGCGGCACTGGCGTGAACAGGGGCTGGCCGCATCCCCGGTCTCGGTCAATCTGTCTCCGAACCAGATCCACGACCCGGACCTGGTCCCGAATATCGTGGCCATCATGAACGAGTTCGCGGTCGACCCGGCACTGATCTGCCTGGAGCTGACCGAAGGCGCCATCATGGAAGACGTCGCGCTCAGCGAGCGCGTCATGCATGCCCTCAAAGCGGTCGGTGTCGGGCTGTCGCTGGACGATTTCGGCACTGGTTATTCGTCGCTCAGCCACCTCAAGCGGTTTCCGTTCGACAAGGTCAAGATCGACCAGTCCTTCGTCCGCGACATCCAGACCAGTTCCCAGGACGCCGTGATCGCCAAGCTCGTGATTTCAATGGCGCACGGCCTGGGCCTGCGGG
>CAZADK010000045.1:0-5689 GCA_964483855.1 uncultured Rhodoferax sp. | reverse complement strand
CGAGACCGAGATGCAGTGCGAGTTCATGCGCCGCAACGTGTGCGACGAGATCCAGGGCTATTTCTTCGCCCGTCCGATGCCGGCTGCCGAACTCGAGGTGATGCTGCGCGAGGATCGCCGACTGCCGCCCCACCTGATCCGGGTGCAGGCACGACCACGCGCCATGTTGCTGGTCGACGACGACCCCGATGTGGTCTGCGCGCTTGAGCAACTGCTGCAGCGCGATGGTTACCGAATGCTGACCGCCAACAGCGGGTCGCAGGGCCTGGCCCTGATGGACACCAATCCCGTCGACATCATCGTGTCGAGCCAGCGCCTGCCCGGCATGACCGGTGTGGAATTCCTGCGCCGGGCCAGGATGCTGCACCCGGAAACGATCCGCGTCGTCTTGTCGGGCCACACCGATCTGCAGGCGGTGACCGATGCCATCAGCGAAGGCGTGGTCTACCGCTTCATGGCCAAGCCCTGGGACGACGACCAGTTGCGGGCCTTCATTGCGCAAGCCTTCCGCCACCGGGAACTGGACGACGAAAACGCGCAGTTGAACATTCAGATCCGGACCACCAACCATGAGTTGGCAGAGAGCAACCGCAAGCTGCAGGAGGCGCTCGCCCAGAAGCAGCGCGACCGGGCCCAGGACCAGCGCAACCCGGACGTCGTGCGCAAGGCGCTGTAGAACAACCTGAACGGAAATATTTTTTGACGCCGCCGACCCGGTGGGCCCGGGAGCCGCGTCAGCGCAGATTTCCGGTATGTCCGAGTGAATAACGTCCGGGTTGCGGCCAGACCGTCAGGCCATGCGGCTCGCGCCCGACCTTCACTTTGTCGACCGCGCCACTGCCGGTGTCGATACGGTAGACGACATCGTCGTAGCGGCCCGACAGCCACAGGTGCTGGCCGTCGGCGCTGACATTGCCCATGTCAGGACTTCCGCCGCCGGGGATCGGCCAGGTCTGGCTGACCTTGCGGGTGGCGAAATCGATCACCGAGACGCTGCCCTTGCCGCGCGGCTTGCCGCGGATCTGGTTGCTGCCGCGATTGGCCACATACAGACTTTTGCCGTCGCGGCTCGGATACAGTCCATGCGCGCCGACGCCGGTGGCGATGAAGCCGATCTGCGTGAAGCTCTCGCCGTCCACCACGTGTACCCCGTCGGCCATCATGTCGGCCACGAAGAAGGTCTTGCCGTCCGGCGATATGCGCACATCCTGCGGCATGCCGGGGGTGGTGCAGACCGTGTTGCCCGGCTGACCCGGATCCGGTATCCGGCCCGGTTTGCGCGGCGACTTCGCTATCAGTGCCAGCGTGTCCGGGCGGTCGAAATACGGGCTGAGCCGTATCGTTCCCAGCACCGTGCGCCGGACCAGGTCAATCTTGGTGATCGACCCGTTGAACTCGCAGGTGAACAAGGCAAAACGGCCGTCGATCGAAAAGTCGGCATGGTTGATGCCAGCGCACTGGGGTGTCTCGATGGAGAATTTCAACTCCATCGTCGCCACGTCGCGGAAGTCGAGCCGCTTGTAGGCCTCGGCAACGACGATGGCATACCGGCCGTCGGGCGACCAGTACATGTTGTAGGGATCGTCCACCGCGACCGACGCTCCGGGCTTGCCGGTGATCGGGTCGATCGGCGTCAGGCTGCCGTCGGTACGTCCCTCGGCATTGTTGGCCACCCACAACGTGCGCAGGTCCCACGATGGCACCACATGTTGCGGATGGATGCCAACCTTGAAAGTGTCCACCACCTTGAGCGTCGACGGATCGATGACCGATACCGTATTGGCGCCGCGGTTGGGCACGTAGACCCGTGGCAGCGCGCGGGAAACGGCGGGACTGAACCGGTTGGCGCCTGTTTCACGGTACAGGTTGGTCGCATCGGCCACCGGTGGCATGCCCGCCACCGTATCGATGCTGACGGCCGGTGCCGGGGAAGCCGGGCCCTGCGCCCATGCCAGCCAGGCATATCCCAAAGCGGACCACAATGCCAGCCGGGCGACGGAGGAAGTCTGTTTCTTGAGCATACGCAACCCACTTAACGCACCAGCTCACCGCGGCGATGACACGGCGGCGCGAATGGCTGCGACGGTGTCCTGCACCACGGCGTCGATGCCGGCCTGACCCAGCGCGGCACTTGACGCTCGCGGATCGCCATGGGTGCCGGCGCTGCGTCCGCGCTCGGCCGCTTGCGCCAGCAACGCCGTACGCACGGTATCGGGGGCCAGCGCCAGCTGCAGCGAAGTGTCGGCACTGCCGGCATGCACGCCGATCTGTGCTTCGCTCAATCCGGCCGCTTTCAGCGACGCCGCATAACGGGTCTGCGTGGCACGGTAATAGGCGTCGATGAAATGGGTCCGGTCGCGGGTCTTTGCCCAATCCCGATTCAGACCGATGGCGACCCGCCTGAGCGCCTCCTGGTAACCGCCATGGTCGCCGATCAAAACCACATCCCTGAAACCGTGCTGGCGCAAGCTGCGCGCCGCCGATGCGACGACGGCCTCGAATACCGGCTCGGGGATGGAGATCGTGCCGGCGAAACGCATGTGCTCGGTCGGCGGATCGATGCGCCCTTGCGGAACATAGGCCAGCACCGGGGCTACGTAGGCGTTGCCGAGCGAGCGCGCGATCCGGCTGGCCAGCAGGTGCACCCGCAGGTTGTGTTTGCCCAGCGCCATGTGTGGCCCGTTCTGCTCGGTGCCACCGATCGGGATGATCACCGTCGTGTGACCGCCGCGTATTCCCGCCGCCAGTTCGGTGCTGGTCAGCTCCTCGAGGTAGACACTGTCCACCGCGGCAATGCCGGTGCCGGAAACGGCAAGACATGCCGCCAGCAACAGCCTGCAAAACCCATAGACCATGAAACCGCCCGGTTCTCCAATCGTCGCGAAACCGCAAACCCACGGTGTCAAGGACGAATCGGGTGGCCATTATCGGGCTCGGCGGCGGCCGATAGATTTAGCCGCCACTGCGTCGCACGATCTGCTACGCTCTCGGCTTGTCCATAAAAGCGCCGCCTATGGTATGCCGAGATTGATGCAGGCTGGATGCCGATCAGGTGCTGCGCCGGCCGCGCGGCGGCCTGGCAACGGTAGACGGACGACGGCAAAAGCTCCGCTTGGGCGTTCGGCCTTGCACGGATCCAGTGGCCAAGACCGAGATGATGCCTGAAGCGACACCGATACCCGACACTTTGGCCAACCTGGCCAGCCTGTCGCTGCAGCCGCAGCTTCTGGCGGCGGCGGACGCCATGCAGGCACGATTGCGGGTACTGGCGGGACTGCTTCGCCAGGTGCTGCGGGCGCAGGAAATGGAGCGCCGACAGATTGCACACCTGCTGCACGATGAACTGGGCCAGGTATTGGCAGCCATCAAGATCCGGCTGCTGTCGCCAACGGCATACGACCGTCAGCCTGCCAACGACACCGACAGCGAGACCCTGCGCATCATCGATGACGCCTTGCTGCTGGTGCGTCGTATCGTGCCCACGCTGCGGCCCGCGGTCCTGGACCACCTGGGGCTCGTCCCTGCACTGCGTGACCTGGCGGCGCGCACCGAGGCCCGCGCGGGTATACCGGTGTTCGTGCTCCGCCTGCCGGGTGCGGACCAGGCCCGACTGCATCCGGAGCTGGAGTCAGCCGCCTTTCGCATCGCGCAGGAAGCGCTGGCCAATGCGGTACGCCATGCTGGCGCCAAGCGCATCGACATCACGATGCAGCAGGATGCGCAGATGCTGGTGCTCGAGGTGTCCGACGATGGGCGCGGATTCCTCCCCTTGGCCCTGGGCTCCGCTGCCGGCAATGCCGCTGAACCGGGCGTGGGGATTTTGCTGATGCGAGAACGTGCGGCCTTGGTGGGCGGCACACTCGAAATCGAATCGATGCCTGGACAGGGCTGCCGCGTCCGATTGCGCTGCCCACTGGAGCCGCAGCCAACGATGCAATAAGCGGCGACCGCCTGTTGCGGGCCGACAGCCACGCGCGGGTTCGAGCCGTGCCATGGGAATTGCGCACCTTGACAGGTGGGGCAAAGTGGAAAACACCCATCGCAGACCGTTGCCGCAGTTGCGCGTCGTCCACGACGAACCACTACGGCTGCGATAGACACTGCTGCGCGGTGAACTGAACCTGCCGGACGCTCTGACCGAAGCGGCAGGCCTTGCGGTAACCATTCGCTCAGGTCTTTTCCTGCGCCTTTTCAGGTGTCGGCCCGATTCCCGCGGCCCGGCGCCGGGCCTAGACTTTCATTCGAAATCGACCATGACCCCGCACACGTATTTCCTGCCGCTTGCCGCATCCGACGCTGGCGCTGCAACCCATCACCGGCCAGCGCCGCAAGGCTGGGCGAAGCGGTTGGTCAGATACGGCCCTGCGCCATGACCAATGCCATGCTCGCAACGGCCCAGGAGGACAAGCGCTCGACCCGACGCAAGCCATTCTTTCGAACGGTGCGGATCGTGCTGGCTTCAGGCGCGAAGCTCTGCGTGCCGCCGTTCGATATCAGCGACGAAGGCATCGGACTCATCCTGGACAACGAACTCAAGCGCGGAACCAGCGTGAAATTGTCGTTTCTGCTGCCGCTTGGCCCCGAAAACCTGGTCGACGTCGAGGTCACCGGCGTGTGCACACACAGCCACCTCAGCGGCAAGGCCGGCGGCTTCAAGACGGGGATGCAGTTCCAGAATGCCCCATCCCGGGTCAGCGAGGCGCTCAAGGAGTTCATGGCCCTGTAACCGGTGGGCGGCCCCGGTGCCGGTCAGCGCCGCGTCAACCCTTGGGGTAACTCTGGAACACCCGCGCCTGACCACGTTGCTGCAGCAACAGCACATCGAACGGGTCCTTGCGCCCGCCGTAGGCCGGTGCGTCCATGCCTGGGGAACCCACCGGCATGCCCGGCACAGCGAGGCCGATCGCCACCGGTCGCTGCTGGAGCAGCCGATGGATGTCGCTCGCCGGCACATGGCCTTCGACCGCATATCCGCCCACCGATGCGGTATGGCAGGAACCCCATTGCTCGCCGACACCGAGCCGCTTGCGCGCGGCCGCATTGCCGCTGTCGTGCACCCGGACCTCGAATCCGTTTGCCTGCAGATGCTGCACCCAATCCTTGCAGCAACCGCAGTTCGGGTCTTTCCAGACCTCGACACGCGGTTTGCCGGCCTGGGCCGACACCGCCGCGGGCAGCGCCGCAACGACCAGCGCAGCGGCAAGGGATGACACAAGACTTCGTCGATGCAACATGGATGCCTCCTGATGGGAAAGGGCGCCCGCGATCACGGGCCGGGGGCTGACGCGGCTGGAACGCTCAGGCAGTCGCGTACCCGGCTTCGTCCAGTGCCTGTGCCAGCGTGGAACGGTCCTGGCTCGATTCGATGCGCACCGTCTTGCTGCCCAGATCCACTTCGATCGTGGCCTGCGCATCGAGTTCCTTGACGGTCTTGGTGATCACGCTGGCGCAGTGGCCGCAGCTCATGTCTTCGACTTTGAATTCAATCATGGTGGACTCCTTGGTGGTCGGTTGGTTCAGGCAATGACACGACTGTAAACCTTGACACAATGGCAAGGTCAAGGCCGTTGTTTGCTTCACCCTGCCACTGTCATGGGCACTTCACGATCGGACTTGACCTTGCCACCATGTCAAGGTTGACACTGCAAGCCCGAGCCACCATCGCACCCTGCCTTGACAAGGACAACCA
>CAZADK010000044.1:0-13990 GCA_964483855.1 uncultured Rhodoferax sp. | reverse complement strand
GCAGATCGCCTCGCACGCGCAATCGAGCGCCGCTGTTGCTGCCACGGCCGGGGAACTCGATCCGCTGGGCTGGCAGCTGGGTCACGTCGGCTGGTTCCAGGAACGGTGGATCGCGCGCAACCTGCAACGTGCGCGCGGCCGGCACTGCGGTCCACATGGCGCACGGCTGCCATCGCTCGAGTCCGATGCCGATGCCTGGTGGGACGAGGCGCAGGTTTCGCGCATGCAGCGCTGGCAGCTGGAGCTGCCCGACATGGACACACTCAAAGCCTACCTGTTGGCGACGCTGGAGTCGACGCTCGAGCTGCTCGAAAAGGCGCCCGAGACCGATGACGCGCTTTACTTTTACCGGCTCGCACTGGCGCACGAAGACATGCATGGCGAGGATCTGATCGCCGGGGCGCAGGTGCTGGGCATACCGCTGGACATCGTGTTACCCAGCCCGATGCAGCTGCGCGCGCCGTTGCCGATGCCGCCGACGCGCTGGCGCATGGGCTGCGATGACGACGGCGCATTCAGCTTCGACAACGAACGTGCAGCGCACCGTATCGACGTGCCCGAGTTCGAAATCGACGCGCAGGTCGTGACCTGGGCGCAGATTGTCGAGTTCGTCGATGACGGGGGTTATGACCGGGCCGAGTTGTGGCACCCTGGCGGCTGGCAGTGGCTGCAGCACAAAGCCAGTGCCGAAGGAGCCGACGCCGGAGGACGCGCGCCGCGCCATGTGCAGCAGATCGGTGTGGCCAGCGGGGCTGTGATGCAAACCATCTTCGGTTCGCCGAGGCGCATGCTGGGCACGCAGCCGGCGATGCATGTCAGTTGGTGGGAGGCCGATGCCTGGTGCCGATGGGCCGGCCGGCGCCTGCCCGCCGAGGTCGAGTGGGAGATGGCAGCTTGCAGCGCGGCGCGGCGCGGTTTTCGCTGGGGCGACGTGTGGGAGTGGACCGGCAGCACGGCGCGGCCCTACCCCGGTTTTGTCGCCGACCCCTGGAACGACTATTCGCAGGCCGGGTTCGGCAGCCACAAGGTGCTGCGGGGCGCCTCGTTCGCGACCCGCGAACGCATGAAAAACCCACGCTTCAGGAACTTTCAGCCGCCGCAGACCGATCGGCTGTTTGCCGGCTTCCGGTCTTGCGCCGTGTGAATTGCCACCAGGGCAATACCGCGCGCAGCGACAGCACCTCGCCGCAGCGCTCTGGCTGGTAACCGGCCATCGCGGCGAGTTCGGCCTGCCACGAGGCGCTGCGCAACACCGCGCGCAGGGCGCGCGTGGCGGGTTGTTCGAGCGCTGACTTCAGGCACACCAGATGGTAGGACTCCTGCGCCAGCGGCACGAAGTCGAGTTGCAGCTGGCGTGCCGCCGACTCGATGCCCAGCCCGCAATCGGCACTGCCGTCTGCGACGGCATGGGCCACCGCCGCATGCGAAGGTTCGGTGCGTTCGAAGCCGTCGATATCGGCTGGCGCCACGCCCTGCTGCTGCAACAGCTCGGCCAGCAGCAGCCGGGTGCCGGTGCCCAGCGCCCGGTTGATGTAGCGGGCACGCGTCGCGGCCAGGTCCTGCAGACCCTGCAAACGCAGCGGATTGCCGCGCGCCACGATCAAGCCCTGGGTGCGCTGCGCAAAGCCGATGATCTTGTGTTGCCCGGGGCGCAGCAGCGGCTGGTAGGTGCGCTCGGCCAGCGAACCTGGTACAGGTGACTGCAGCGTGTGGAAACCGGCCATTGCGCAGCGCCCCTCGTTGAGCGCGCGGATCGCGTCCACGCTGCCGCAGAACCGGATGTCCAGATGCACCGGCCCATGGGTATCGTGGTGTTCCTGCTGCAACGGGCCCAGCGCCAGTGCATGCTCGCGCAGCGCAGCGAGCGCGTTGTCGTGACTGGCGTACAAGGTCAGCACGTGGGCATGTTCGTCGAACGCGACCGCAAATGCACGCTCCAGGTCCCCACGCAAGGCCTCGATCTGCGGCGCCAGCCGCACCTGGGCCTGGCGTTCGGCCCACATCAGCTTGTGACCGAATGCGGTCAGTTGCGCCGGCTGGCCCTTGTCCCAGGTCACCAGGCTGCTGCCCAGCGCATTCTCCCAGCGCTTGAGTTCGCCCCATACATGGCGATACGAGAAACCCAGGGCCCGTGCCGCGGCCGAGATCGATCCGTGTACGGCAACGGCCTGCAGCAGGTCGATCAAGGGGTTGTGCACCCGTGCCGGACCGGTGTCGCGGCCCAGGGTGTAGTGGAGCTGGAGCCTATGCATGGCGTTTCATATCGCGGGGGATTGGAGGCTCGCCTACGATACCCCAACATGTCCACCTTCTCGCAAAGCGCGGCTACAGCGCTGCAGTTGATCAGCGCCTTCGAGCCGGCCTTGTGGACGATCGTCGGCCGGTCGCTGCTGGTCAGTGGCCTGGCATGCCTGCTGGCATGTGGCTTCGGACTGGCGTTGGGCGCCTGGCTTGGGGTTGCGCGTTTTCGCGGACGTGGCGCCTGCCTGACAGTGCTCAACACCCTGCTGGCGGTGCCGTCGGTGGTGGTGGGGCTGGTGGTTTATCTTTTGCTGTCACGTTCGGGCCCGCTCGGGGGTCTGGGTTGGTTGTTCAGTATCAAGGCGATGGTGCTGGCACAGGCGTTGCTGGTTTTGCCGGTGGTCACGGCGCTGACCCGGCAGGTGGTGGAGGATGCCGAGCGCGGGCATGGCGAGCAGTTGCGGTCGCTGGGCGCCGGCACCATGCTGCGGGGCGCGATGCTGGCCTGGGACGAGCGATTTGCGTTGCTGATGGTGGTGATCGCCGCGTTCGGCCGCGCGGTGTCGGAGGTCGGCGCGGTGATGATCGTGGGCGGCAACATCGACGGGTTTACCCGTGTCATGACCACCTCGATTGCGCTGGAGACCAGCAAGGGTGATCTGCCGTTGGCACTGGGCCTGGGCCTGGTGCTGCTGGCGGTGGTGTTGCTGCTCAATGCGCTGATCGCCCTGCTGCGCGGCTGGCGCCAACGGGTTGAAAACGGCGCCACGCTGTCCTTGGCGGGCAACGTGGCATGACGAGGCGGCTGCATGGGGCCACGTTGTCGCTCGCGGCCTGGTTCTGATGGGCAAACTGATGCGCCTGCGCGATGTGGGCCTGCATTTTGGCGCCGTCACCGCCCTTGCGGGTGTCGACCTGGAACTGCATGCCGGCGAGCGGTTGGCGCTGGTGGGTAGCAACGGCAGCGGCAAGAGCACCCTGCTGCGGGTGCTGCACGGATTGCTGCCTCCCGATGCCGGCAGCGTGGCCGCCGAGCCTGGACTGCGCCAGGCCATGGTGTTCCAGCGCCCGTTCATGTTGCGCTTATCGGTGCAGAACAACGTGGCACTTGGCTTGTGGCTGTCGGGTACCGGCTGGAGCGCCGCGCGCAGCGCGGCATTGCAGGGCCTCGATCGCGTCGGCCTGCGCGAACTGGCCGGGCGCAGCGCGCGCGCGCTGTCGGGCGGTCAGCAGCAGCGGGTGGCGCTGGCCCGGGCCTGGGTGCGACAGCCTGAGTTGTGGCTGCTGGACGAACCGACGGCCAGCCTGGACCCGCATGCCAAGCGCGAGGTCGAGGCCTTGATGGCGGCTTTCGCCGAAGGCCAGGCCGGACGACCGATGACCATGGTGTTTGCCAGCCACAACCTGGGCCAGGTCAAACGTTTGGCGAGCCGGGTCGTCTATCTCGAGCATGGGCGGGTGCTGGCCGACCTGCCGGTCGCTGATTTTTTCAACTCGCAGCGTCTGCGCGCGGTCTCGGGCGCTGCCGATCTGTTTGTCAAAGGAGAACTCGCTTGAAGCTTTCACCATCGCACCACGGCTCCGTCGCGCGCCCGGTGCGCACGGTCTGGTTCCCACGCCTTTTACTGCTGGCGGCCGGTTGCGCGCTGGTGTTTGGCGCGCAGGCGCAGACCACGATCACCATGGCCTCGACCACGTCGACCGAGCAGTCGGGCTTGTTCGCGCATCTGTTACCTGCATTCAAGGCAGCCAGCGGCATCGACATCAAGGTCGTGGCGCTGGGCACCGGCCAGGCGCTGGACATGGGCCGCCGGGGCGACGCCGACGTGTTGTTCGTGCACGACAAGACGGCTGAGGCCCAATTCGTCACCGACGGATTCGGCCTCAGGCGGTATCCGGTCATGTACAACGACTTCGTAGTCATCGGCCCGAAGGCCGACCCGGCCGGTGTACGCGGCAACGACATCGCGCAGGGGTTGAAGAAGCTCTCCGCGGTCAACGCCGCATTCATCTCGCGCGGCGACAAGAGCGGCACCCATGCCGCCGAACTGCGGTTCTGGAAGGCTGCCGAGCGGGAGGACCGCAAAGGCGGCGGCTACAGGGAATGCGGCTGCGGCATGGGGCCGGCGCTCAACATGGCCTCGGGCAGCAATGCCTATGTGCTGGCCGACCGGGGCACCTGGCTCCATTTCAAGAACCGCGGCGATCTGGCAGTGCTGGTGGAGGGCGACAAGCGCCTGTTCAACCAGTACGGCGTGATGTTGATCAATCCGTCGAGACACCCCCACGTCAAGACCGCGGACGGCCAGAAGTTCATCGACTGGGTGGTATCGCCCAAGGGCCAGTCGGTGATCGCGCAGTACAAGATCGGCGGCGCGCAGCTATTCTTCCCGAACGCGGGCGACGACCAGTAGCCGCGTGATCGGCCCCTGCAGGCGGCGAACGCACTGCACGCGAGGGCGATTTCGTACCGGCGGCCGGTCAGGAGCGGCCCAGGCCCAATCTGCGGTAGATCGTGGCGCGGCTGACCCCCAGCCTTGCGGCGGCTTCGGCCACGTTGCCGCGGGTTTCCTTGACGGTGTCGCGGATCAGCGCGGTTTCGATATCGCGCAATCGACGCTGGCCGGTGGTTCCAAGCGTCGCTGTCGCAGTCGCGCGCTGCGTGGGCGGCAACGCAGACCCCCGCGGCAGCGGCTGGCCGGCCGGCAATGCCAACGCCTGCAGGTGCAGACCGGACCAAAGTGGAACGTCGATGGTTGCCGTGGCATGGCGACTGGCGTCGAACAACATCTCGAATGGCAATGCGAACACTTCACCGGCATGCAGCAGCGATTGCTGCGCTACGGCATGGCGGTGCAGCCGCGGCACCATGTCGCGCGCGGCGCGGTTGCAAGCCACCACCCGGCCATCGGCATCCAGTGCCACCAGGGCATCGGTGTCGCCACCCAGCGGATGGCCAGGCCAGTTCAGTCGCAGCAGCAGCACATGCGGATGTTGCAGTGTCAGGGTGTTCTCGATGCTGCGCGCCGACTGCATGGCCAGGTGCAGCAGTTCCGGGCGCTCCGCGACCTCCACTCCAGTCAGGTCCAGCATGCCGACACAGGTACCCGTCGGCCCGAACAGCGGCACTCCGGCGCAACTGTAGACCGCGGTGTCGTCGAAGAAGTGTTCGCCGCGGTGCAGCCATACCGGTTGCAGGTCGGTCAGCGCCGCGCCGATCGCGGTGGTGCCGACGCAGCGCTCGGACAAATCGACACCCGCGCGGGTGATCAGGTCGGCACGCCGGTCGCTGCGATCGATCGGGCCGCTGGCATCGACAACCACGCCATCGGCATTGGTCAGGATGGCGAAATACCGGGTATCGGCCAGGGCCCGGCCCAGATCGCGCAACGTGTCGCGCGCAGCCTGGGTCAGCACCCGGTTGCGCTCACGGGCGCGGCGCATCGCCGCGGCCGATACTGCATCGAAACCGACCCGCTGCTGCGGCGCATGGCCCAGTGCCAGGCAACGCTGCCAGGAGCGGGCGATCAACGGGTCGATCAGTTTGGCGATGCCGGTTGCGCCCTCGTGCAGCAGTGCCTGACGCGCGCGCGCGATGCCATCGAGCCGCGCCAGTGGCATCGGCATGGTGTCTCGGCCGTAAGCTCCCGGTTGCATGGTCGCGCCATTGTGCACGATGCGCCAGCCCGGCAGACCGCACCGACGGCGACGGCTCCAGGATGCGTCTTCACCATCCTGGCCTTGCGGCCATGCACCTGGTTGTCATCGCAAGCGACACCGTGGTTGTCGTGCAGCAACTGGCCCTGCGACGCAGGCAGAGCGGACTGCGCAGGCGGGTGCCCGACACCAGCACCAACGCGATACCGGCACTGAAGACGCGGCAGAAATCCGTCAACGAGCCTATCGATCGCTTGTCTCAAATTGAGAATAAATGTTCCTGGGGAACCAGAAACCTAGGGTTCTCCCTAGGTGTTTTCGCAAGCCCTGCTTCAACAATGCCTATGGTTACCCATTCATAGGCAAGGCGCTGCAACCGCGCCATCACCCACAGGAGAGACACATGCAAAAGGTGTTGCACATCAACCCCGAGAAGTGCACCGGCTGCCTGCAGTGCGAAATGGCCTGCTCGTTCGAGAACTACGGCACCTTCGCCACCGCCAAATCCCGCATCAAGGTATTTGATTTCCACCACACCGGCAAGAAGGTTCCCTACACCTGCACGCAGTGTGACGAGGCCTGGTGTTTGCATGCCTGCCCGGTCGAGGCCATCACGATGAACAAGACCACCGGCGCGATGGAGGTCAACGAGGCCACCTGCGTCGGCTGCAAGGTCTGCACCATCGCCTGCCCGTTCGGCACCATCAACTATGTCGAGGAAACCGGCAAGGTCCAGAAATGCGACCTCTGCGGTGGTGAGCCGGCCTGTGCCGATGCCTGCCCGACCGGCGCCATCACTTTCATCGACGCCAACTGGACCGGCCTGGGCAAGATGGCCCAGTGGGCCGACAAGCTGGGCAACCAGCCCAGCGCTGTATAAAGGAGAATGACCATGGCATGGACTGGAAAAACGCTTCGGGTTGATCTCACCACCGGCACGGTCAAGGTTGAACCGACCAACATGGAATGGGCGCAGGCCTATATCGGCTCGCGCGGCCTGGGTACCAAATACCTGGTCGAAGAGGTGGACGCCATGGTGGATCCGCTGTCGGCCGAGAACAAGATCATCTGGGCCACCGGCCCGCTGACCGGCACCATGGCCAGCACCGGCGGGCGCTACACCGTCATCACCAAGAGCCCGCTCACCGGTGCGGTCGCCTGCTCGAACTCGGGCGGCTACTGGGGCGCCGAGTTCAAGATGGCCGGTTACGACCTGCTGATCTTCGAGGGCAAGAGTCCCAAGCCGGTCTACCTGTACATCAACGACGATCAGGTCGAATTGCGTGATGCGGCGCACCTGTGGGGCAAAAGTGTCTGGCAGACCGAGGAGATGCTCAAGAAAAGCCTGCAGGATCCGCTCACGCGTGTCTCCAGTATCGGCAAGGCCGGCGAGAACGGTGTCTTGTACGCCAGTGTTGTCAACGACCTGCACCGCGCGGCCGGCCGCTCTGGCGTCGGCACGGTGATGGGCAGCAAGAATCTCAAGGCGATCGCGGTACGCGGCACCAAGGGTGTGGGCAACATCAAGAACCCCAAGGCCTTCATGAAGGCCGTTGCCGAGAAGAAGAAGATCCTGGCCGAGAACGGCGTCACCGGGCAGGGCCTGCCGACATACGGCACCCAGGTGCTGATGAACGTCATCAACGAGGTCGGTGCGTTGCCCACGCGTAACCACCGCGACTCGCAGTTCGAGGGCGCCAAGGACATCTCGGCCGAAGCCATGGCCACCCCGCGCAAGACCGACGGCAAGAAGCACCTGGTGACAAACCAGGCCTGTTTCGGCTGCACGATCGCGTGCGGGCGCATCAGCAAGATGGACGAAAGCCACTTCACCGTGGCCAACAAGCCGCAGTATTGGGGGGCGTCCGGTGGCCTGGAATATGAAGCGGCCTGGGCGCTGGGTGCGGCCAACGGTGTCAACGACCTGGAGGCGCTGCAATACGCCAACCTGCTGTGCAACGAAGAGGGCATCGACCCGATCAGTTTCGGTGCCACCATCGGCGCGGTGATGGAACTGTATGAGATGGGCGTGCTGACCAAGGAGCAACTCGGTATCGAGGCGCCGTTCGGTTCGGCCCAGGCACTGGCCTTCCTGACCGAGGAGACGGTGAACGGGCGTGGTTTCGGCAAGGAAATCGGCCAGGGATCAAAACGTCTGACCGCAAAATACGGCCACCCCGACCTTTCCATGAGCGTCAAGGGGCAGGAATTCCCGGCGTACGACGGGCGTGGCATCCAGGGCATGGGCCTGGCTTATGCCACCAGCAACCGCGGTGCCTGCCACCTGCGTGGGTACACCGTCGCGTCCGAGGTGCTGGGTATCCCGGTCAAGACCGATCCGCTCGAGCATGAAGGCAAGGCCGAACTGGTCAAGGCATTCCAGGACGCGACGGCGGCATTCGACTCGTCGGGCCTGTGTATCTTCACGACGTTCGCCTGGGGCCTGGCTGATCTGGCGCCACAGATGGCTGCCGCTTGCGGAGAGCAGTACACGACCGAGGAACTCGAGAAGATCGGCGAGCGCATCTGGAACATGGAGCGCGAGTTCAACAACCGTGCCGGCTTCACCGACAAGGATGACAACCTGCCCAAACGCCTGTTGACCGAACCCACCAAGACCGGCCCGGCCAAGGGCAAGGTCAGCATGTTGCCCGAGATGCTGCCCAAGTACTACCTGGCGCGTGGCTGGGATCCGCAGGGTCGTCCGACCGCCGCGACCAAGGCGCGCCTGGGGTTGTAACATCCCGCTGCTCCGTTAGAGCAGGCGGCTCTCCGGGGCCGCCTTTCGTTTTCAGGAGAGACCTTATGCACCACGTCATCCTCGGAGCCGGCCCGGCCGGCGTGATCGCTGCCGAAACCATCCGCAAACACGCGCCCAGGGACAGCATCACGCTGGTCGGTGACGAAAAGGAACCGCCGTATTCCCGCATGGCGATTCCCTATCTGCTGATCGGCAATGTCGGCGAGCGGGGCACGTACCTGCGCAAGAGCTTGACGCATTTCGACGATCTCAAGATCCGGATGGTCCATGCGCAGTCGAGCGGTGTCGATGCGGCAGCCAGGACGGTCCAACTCGACAATGGCGATACGCTGAACTTCGACCGGCTGTTGATCGCCACCGGTTCGCGGCCGGCCAGCCCGCCGATACCGGGCATGGACCTGCCCGGTATCCATCCATGCTGGACCATGGACGATGCGCGCGCGATCATGAAACTTGCGACCCAGGGGGCGCGGGTGTTGCAGATGGGCGCCGGTTTCATCGGCTGCATCATCATGGAGTCGCTGGCGGCGCGTGGCGTCAAGCTCAGCGTGGTCGAGATGGGCGATCGCATGGTGCCGCGCATGATGGGCCCCACCGCCGGCAACATGATCAAGCACTGGTGCGAGGCCAAGGGTGTGCAGGTGTTTACCAAGACCAAGGTCGAAGCCATCGAAAAAGGCAGCGGCGACGCGGCACTGTCAGTCAAGCTGTCCAACGGCAAGACCATGGACGTCGATCTGGTCATCAGCGCCACCGGCGTCAAGCCCGCGATCGGATTCCTGGAAGGCTCGGGCATCATCTGCCTGCAAGGGGTGCTGACCGACGAACATCTGCAGACCAACGTGCCAGGCATCTACGCCGCTGGTGATTGCGCCGAAGCCTTCGACAAGGTCAGCAACAAGACCATCATCAGCGCGATCCAGCCCAATGCCGCCGAGCAGGCGCGGGTGGCGGCGCTGAACATGGTGGGGCGCGTGACATCGCTCAAGGGCGTGACGCAGATCAACGTGCTCGACACGCTGGGCATGATTTCCACCAGCTTCGGCGCCTGGGACGGTGTGCCTGGCGGCGAACATGTGGAGCTGACCGACGAGGCCGCCGGCCGCCACCTGAGCCTGCAGTTCAAGGACGATGTGCTGATTGGCTGCAACAGCGTCGGCTGGACCGACCATGTCGGCGTGATGCGCGGCCTGGTCGAGGGCCAGATCCATCTTGGCGTCTGGAAGGATACTTTGAAAAAGGATCCGACCAAGCTGATGGACGCCTACCTGGCCAGCGCGCAAGCGCAAAGTGGCTGGACTGGTGCAGCGGATGCGCGGCGCAGGTAAAGTGGCGCCATGAAGATCACGCTCAAGCTGTTTGCCTCGCTCACCGACTACCTGCCTCCCGCGGTCAAATACACCAACATGCTGGAGATGGATGTCGAATCCAGCGCTAGCATCAGCCAGATCATCGCTCCGATGGCCTTGCCGGAAAAGATGGTGCACCTGGTACTGGTGAACGGCAGATACGTCGAGCCGCAGGATCGGCTGACCCGCACGCTGGTCGAAGGCGATGTATTGGCGATCTGGCCGCCGATCGCTGGCGGCTGAGAGCGCTGCGCGCGTCTTCCGGACACCACCGCATGCAAGCGTTTTACGCCGAGAATTTCGACCGCGAAATGGGGTGTACCGAAAAGGAGTGGCTGGGCTGGTTGCCCCAGGCCATGGGTCCGCATCCTTACACGCTCATCGCGCAGGCGGTGATGGCGGATATCGACGGAGGGCGACTGTCGTTGTCGTGGCGCGTGGGTGAGCCGCGTGCGATCGCGCTGGCGCGTATTCCGCGCCTGCTGGTGAGTTTTCGCTTCGTCAACCTGGACGATATCGAGCGATACCGCTTTATGAAGCGTTTCGACCTGTACATGCAGCGGGGCGGCGGCTGAACATGTCCGCCACGGCTGTTGGCCTGCGGTTGTGCACAATGGCGTGATGTCGACCGCACTGACTGATGATTCCTTGCCGCGCACGATGAGCGGCGTTTTGCTGGCCGGCCATGGCGACCTCGACCAGCTCCAGTGGAGCGACACGATACCGCTACCCCGGCCTGGCCGGGGAGAGGTGCTGATCCGGGTGCGTGCGGCTGGCGTCAACAACACCGATCTCAACCTGCGCACCGGCTGGTATTCCAAGGGCGACGGCGCGGCACAGGATGCAGGATGGGCCGGCTCGCCGGTGCCGTTTCCCCGAATCCAGGGTATTGACGCATGCGGCCATGTGGTGGCTGTCGGCGACGGCGTAGCACCGGCCCGCATCGGCGAACGGGTACTGGTCGAACCCTGCCTGCGCGAGGCCGGCGGTGCGGTGCTGTCGCAACCCCGGTTCCTCGGTTCGGATTGCGACGGCGCGTTTGCGCAGTACCTGGCGATCGCATCGCGCCATGCCTATCGGGTCGACAGTGCACTCGATGACGTGGCGCTGGCCTCCTTCCCGTGTTCCTATTCGACCGCCGAGAACATGCTGACACGTGCCGCCGTGACCGCAGGTGACCGGGTGCTGGTCACCGGTGCGTCCGGCGGCGTCGGCTCGGCGGCGGTGCAGCTGGCGCGGGCCCGAGGCGCCGATGTGGTTGCCATCACCAGTGCCGACAAGCGCGACGCGTTGCGGGCGCTGGGCGCGTCCAGGGTGCTCACGCGCGGCCAGGACCTGATCGATGCCCTGGGCGCAGGCAGCATCGATGTCGTCGTCGACCTGGTCGGTGGCGCGCAATGGGGTGCACTGCTCGAGGTGTTGCGCCCGGGTGGCCGGCTGGCGGTCTCCGGGGCCATCGGCGCGCCGACGGTGCCGATCGACATCCGCACCGTTTATTTGAAGGACTTGACGATCTTCGGCTGCACCGTGCTCGAGCCGCAGGTGTTTGCCAATCTGGTGGCGCGCATCGAGAAGGGTGAAGTGCGCCCGCTGGTCGCGAAGACCTGGCCGCTGCGCGAGATCCGTCAGGCTCAGCAGGCCTTCGTGGCCAAGCGCCATGTCGGCAAGATCGTGTTGACGGTTCCCGACTGATGGCGGCAACTCGGGTTCGGTGGCCATCGGTTTACGCCACGTGGGTGTTTCGTCCAGGCCGATTCCGTCCTGATTCCATTCTCATCGTTCCATTGCAATTTCATGGCAGACAAGGCTGACATCGCGCTGTTCCTGAAACGGGAATTTCCCCAGAACAAGTCCATCATCGAGTCGGTGGGCGACCGCATGGCAACCGTGCGCCATCCGGTCGGCCAGGCGGAGCTGCGACCGGGTGGGACGGTGTCGGGTCCGGTGATGATGACGGTAGCCGACGTGGCGCTGTATGTGGCGATCTTGGGCGAGATCGGCATTGTCCCGCTGGCGGTCACCACCAGCCTGAACGTCAATTTCATGCGCAAGCCAGCGAGCGACCGCGACATCATCGGGGTTTGCAAGCTGCTCAAGCTGGGCCGGACGCTGGCCGTGGGCGAGGTCGCCATTTATTCGGAGGGGATCGACGAACCCGTCGCCCATGCGGTTGGCACTTACGCCATCCCCCGCTAGCGTCGGATGCCCTGACGCGCCGACGCGCCCGGCATGCCTTTGCACTTCCTGGGTTTCGCCTGTGGCTCCAACCTGGGTGTATCGTCAGGGCATCGTTTTTTTTTAGGAGACCGTTTGATGGGTGTTGATCCGATTCCCCTTTCCGCCGACACCTCACGCGCCTTGTCCAGCGTGACCACGGCCACCTTGACCACCGTGCTGCTCAAGAAGGGCTTGCGCAATGTGTGGATGCGCGGCGCCAGGCCACTGACGAAAGGCCAGCCGCGCCTGGTGGGCCGCGCGTTCACCTTGCGTTTCGTGCCAGCGCGCGAAGACCTGGCCACGCCGGCCTCGTGGGGCGCGCCGATCTCGACCCGTGCCGCCATCGAGGCCATGCCGGAAGGCTGTGTCGCGGTGGTGGATGCCATGGGTGTCACCGACGCGGGCATCTTCGGCGACATCCTGTGTGCCAGGATGCGCAAACGCGGGGTCGCGGCCCTGGTCACCGATGGCGTCATCCGCGACATCGACGGCGTGCTGGACGCGGGATTGCCGATCTGGTGCCAGGGAACAGCCGCGCCTGCGTCGGTCGCCGGTCTGACCTTCGTGGCCTGGCAGCAGCCCATCGGTTGTGGTGGTGTCGCCGTGTTTCCGAACGACGTGGTGGTGATGGACGCCGATGGCGCCGTGCTGATACCGCAGGCGATGCTGGACGAGGTGGTGACAGCCGCTCTCGACCAGGAACTGCTCGAAGGCTGGATCATGCAGCAGGTCCAGGACGGCATGGCCTTGCCAGGCCTGTATCCGCCGAACGACGAGAACAAGGCGCGCTTCGAAGCCTGGGCGCGCAGGGGCGGTTGAGGTCGGGCCGGGCGCGGTGTTGCGAGACGGATCACATCGCGACCATTTCGTTACGCCTTTTTCATCGCGCGTTACGACACCATGCAAATGCCTGCCTACCATCGGTTCTTTTCAAGGAGGAATCACCGATGACATTGCAGTCCCCATTCTTCGGCAAACGCGATACCGAAACCACCGGCTTGCGGCGGCCCACCACGATGGCGCAGCCCAACGTCCACCAGGGTGGACAACAGCCTGCCGCCGCGTCGAGTGTGTCGCACGCGCCGGTTGCAGTGGCGGCTGCGCCGACCGCAGCGCCGACGGCAGCCTCCCAGGCGATGCCGGAGACCTCGCCTGCCGGTGGCAGCAAACTCACGGTGGGACCCAACATCAAGCTCAAGGGTGTGGAGATCACCGATTGCGACACGCTGTTTGTCGAGGGGACTGTCGAGGCCACGATGGATTCACGCCTGATGCAGATCGCCGAGTGCGGCGCGTTCAAGGGCTCGGCCTGCATCGATATCGCCGAGATCCACGGGCGTTTCGATGGCGACCTGACGGTACGCGACAGGCTGATGGTCTATGCGACCGGCAAGGTCACCGGCAAGGTGCGGTACGGCAAGCTGGTGGTCGAAGAGGGTGGCCAGTTGTCGGGCGAGATCGCTTACGGCAAGCCTGAGCCGGCAAAGGCGGCCACCACCACGCGAGAGCGCACGGGCCTGGCACAGGCGGCCTGACCCCCAACCCTGGCTTCGCCAGGCCCTCCGAGCAAGAGGCAAAGCGCTAACTTAGCACGGGATGGGTCCCACTTGTCCGGTCATTTCGCGCCTTGCCCCCGCAGCGGTGGGCCTCGTGGATGAAGCGGAACCAAACGGCTTTGCGCCCGTTGCTCAATCGTGGGCGCGGAAACGCTGCTCCAGGTACACCAGCAGCGTGCGGATGGTCTGCGCCTCGCCGCCAAGCGGCC
>CAZADK010000043.1:7994-14015 GCA_964483855.1 uncultured Rhodoferax sp. | reverse complement strand
CAGGCGTGTGGGGACACCACGCGGGCACCATGAATCAGCTGGACGTCGGCGACATAGCCGAAGCCCTCAACGCCGCGACGGCGATCGGAGACGACCGCCTGCAAAAGCAGACCCAGGGCCAGGTGGTGCCCGAGTCGTTCACGCACGGTTCATCGGAGCAGCGCGTGCGCTGGTTCAAGCGTGGCATTGACTCGGGCCAGCCGCGGGACTGCGACACGTTCTCAGCCAATCCACTTTGAGGATCCACCAGGGGATGATGCCCGTTGGTGAAAACGACCGCATGATCGGAACGATCTCCGATCGAGACTTCGTGATTCGGGCCATGGCCGAAGGCAAAGGACCCGGCACGAAGGTACGCGAAATCATGTCTGAAGGCATCCACTGGACTTACGGCGACGATACCGTGGAAGATGCGGCCGTTCTGATGAAGCAGCCAACAGACCCCTGGTGCAGAGGTGATTGATTTTTGGCAGTGCAGGCTCGTCTGCGCAGGGCGCTCAGCCGTCGAGCCTTCCGATGGAGCCGCCTGCTCGCCTTGAACCTGCAAACGGCAATCGACCGCTTGATTTGCGCTGGCAACGCAGATGAACACGGACAATCTTGGCCACGACGAGACTCACCCATGGGGTGAATGCGCTATCCACCCGATCGGGCGATCGATCCCGCGCCGACAGGACGCTGTGAGCAGGAAGCCGCGTTTTATGCAAGGATGCCGGCATGAACATCCTCAATCGCTCCCTGGCCGAAGGGATTCGCCAGGTGGGTTTCAAGAAATGGTACGAGCGCGAGTTGCTGTCCAGCCATGCGCATTTGCTGCTGGCGTTCCTGTGCATCATTGCGATCATGGCCAGCATGGAGGCCTTCCATGCGGCGAGCATGGCCGGAAAACTGGCCGACGTCGGTTTCATCCTGGTGAGCACCGGCATCGGCTTGTGGGCCTTGCGCCGCTACCTGTACCTGTTGATGCATGCCGAGCAGGTTGCCAACCAGGCCAACTGCCCGAGTTGCACCGCCTATGGCAACTTGACGCTTTTGAGCGAAGACCGGCGCAATGGCGAGGCGCTGGTGCGCTGCCGCAAATGCGAGCATAGCTGGACGATTTCCCCCTGACACCCACGTGACGCTGCACGCGATAGCGGGAAAACCCTAGGCGGGGTTTCCCTAGCTACGGCGCTCGATGGACGTATTTGTAAGAAAACTGTAAGAACGGGTCTGACAATGACCCTGACCACACAGCCCGTCCCATGCTCGCCACCATCACCATCATCAAGCTGATCGCAGAGATCGCCCTGTTGGCCTTGCTGGGCCAATGGCTGCTCGGCTTGCTGGCCGGCGCAAAGCGCGACAAGAATTTGTTCTATCAGATGCTGCAGATCATGGGCAAACCCTTCGTCGCGATGGCGCGCCTGGTCTCCCCGCGGTTCGTGCTTGACCGGCATCTGCCACTGGTCGCGTTCCTGTTGGTCGGGTTCGTCTGGATCGGGGTCACGATCCTGAAGATCCAGACCTGCCTGCAAATCGGCGTGGCGCTATGCAAATGAGTCCGAACCTGAACTTCCTCCTTCTGCGGGCCCAGGCTTTCCTGCTGTTGCTGGCGAGCCGCAAGCGCGAAGCACTGACCCGCTTCGATGCCATGCTGGCGATCGCACCTGCCAACCGCTACGCGATGGCCAGCCGGGCCCACCTGCTGGGTGAACTGGGCGACAAGACAGGGGCGGTCGCCGCGCTGGAGGCTTTGGCCAGCACGCACCCGGACAGTTCCGCGGCCTGGTTCAATCTGGGGTTCATGCGCGAAGAGCTTGGCCGCCACGCGCAGGCGGAGCAAGCCTTTCGCCGTGCCATCGAAGTCGAGCCGAAGATGGACCGCGCCTGGTATGGGCTGGCGTTGGTGCTGATCCACGAGCGTCGCTTCGACGAAGCGGTGCAGGCCCTCAAGACAAATACCGAACTGCAACCCATGAGCCCGTTTGGCTGGTACCAGCTGGCGCGGGTTCATGTCGACCGGCAACAACCCGAAGAGGCGGTGAAGATCATTCGCCACCTCCAAGGGTTCGAGCCCAAAGTGGCCGCCCAACTGGAACGTGAAACCGGCTTGCGTGCAGCGCAAGCCGGGCCGGCAATACGCTGACAGGCGCGTTGTTCGCATCCACGTGCCGGTTGCGGGCTTGTTTGGATAGACACGGTCCGGTTGCAGACCACGTTCGAGAAGACCCGTGGTGACCGTGAAGTGCCCGCAAGGGCGTTGTTGTTGGAGACAAAACAGATGGAATTGACCGAGAACCAGCTCCGGTACTGGCGCAAGAACCTCAACGTCACGGGAATTCTTCTCGCGATCTGGTTCGTCGTGACCTTCGTCGTGAGTTATTTCGCCCGAGAGTTGAGTTTCAACTTTTTCGGCTGGCCCTTCAGCTTCTGGATGGGAGCACAAGGCGCGCTGATTGTTTATTGCCTGATCATCTGGTTCTATGCCCATTACATGGGCAAGCTGGATATCGAGCACGGCGTCCAAGAAAGCGAGGAATAACCATGGCTGGAATGTTTGGCTCTGACAACACGGGTGTCAGCAACGCCGCCTCCAAGGCGGCCTTCAAGCAGAACCTCAACAAGGTCTACACCTGGTACACAGGGGGCTTCGCCGCATTTGTAATTGTCCTGGCGGTGATGGAGCAAATGGGGCTGTCGCGCCAGTGGATGGGGATCATCTTCCTGATCGCCACGATCGGGCTCTATGCGGGTATCGGCATCATGAGCCGGACCAGCGACGCAGCCGAATACTACGTGGCCGGCCGCCGCGTGCCCGCGGTCTACAACGGCATGGCGACCGGCGCCGACTGGATGTCGGCCGCCTCGTTCATCGGCATGGCGGGCACCCTTTACCTGACCGGTTACTCCGGGTTGGCCTTCATCATGGGCTGGACCGGTGGTTACTGCCTGGTGGCGTTGTTCCTGGCGCCCTACATGCGCAAGTTCGGCCAGTTCACGGTGCCCGACTTTCTGGGCGAGCGTTACGGCGGCCACGTGCCGCGGCTGATCGGTATCGTGGCCGCGATCCTGTGCTCGTTCACCTACGTCGTGGCGCAGATCTATGGTGTGGGTCTCATTACCGCGCGCCTGACCGGCGTGCAATTCGAGCTGGGGATTTTCCTGGGCCTGGGCGGTATCCTCGTCTGTTCGTTCCTTGGCGGCATGCGCGCCGTCACGTGGACGCAAGTGGCGCAATACATCATCCTGATCGTGGCCTACCTGATCCCAGTGGTGTGGTTGTCTGTCAAGCAGACCAACATCCCGGTTCCGCAGGCCATCTACGGCTACCAGCTCGAGAAAGTCACGGCGCTGGAAAAGAAACTCACCGCCGACCCGAAGGAGCAGCAGGTGCGCGAGGTATTCAAGGAGCGCTCGGCAGCCCTGGCTGAAAAGCTCAAAGATCCCGCCGCTGCGCTGGCCACCGACAAGGCGGCCGCCGAGAAGAAGCTGGCGGACCTGAAGGCGACCAGCGGCGCTGTCAGCGAGATCGCTGCGGCAGAAAAGGCCCTGGCGGCACTGCCCAAGGACGCCGTGGCGGCCAGGGCGGCCTATACCGCTGCCAAGGGTGGCGCGGACACCAAGGCGCGGCCGCTCAACGGCATGCCACCCCATGCCACCCAGTACGCAGGAGATCCAAATGGCGACGCCGCGGCGCAAAAGGCGTATGACGTATCGCGGCGCAACTTCCTGGCCCTGATCTTCTGCCTGATGGTCGGCACCGCCGCGTTGCCGCACATCCTGATGCGCTACTACACCGTGCCCAGTGTCAAGGAGGCACGTCAATCGGTCAGCTGGTCGTTGTTCTTCATCTTCCTGCTGTACTTCACGGCGCCCGCGCTGGCGGTGCTGGTCAAGTACGAGGTGTTCACGCTGGTGGTGGGAACGCCGTTCGATCAGTTGCCCTCCTGGGTGGCGTCCTGGTCCAAGGTCGATCCCACGCTGATGTCGGTGACGGATATCAACAAGGATGGCATCCTGCAGCTCAACGAGATGTCCATCGGCGGCGATATCGTGGTGCTGGCCACGCCAGAGATTGGTGGCCTGCCTTACGTGATCTCCGGTCTGGTGGCCGCCGGTGGCCTGGCTGCGGCGCTGTCCACCGCCGACGGCCTACTGCTGACGATCGCCAACGCCTTGAGCCATGACCTGTACTACAAGATGATCGACCCCAACGCGTCCACCGCGCGGCGTGTGGCCCTGTCCAAGATGCTGCTGCTGGTGGTAGCCCTGGCCGCGGCCTATGTGGCGGCCCAGAAGCCGGCGGACATCCTGTTCCTGGTCTCGGCGGCGTTCTCGTTCGCGGCAGCGACGTTCTTCCCGGCGCTGGCGAGCGGGTTCTTCTGGAAACGCGCCACCGGCATCGCCGCATCCCTGGGCATGGTCGCGGGGCTGGGCACGACAGTCTATTACATGATCACGACCCAGACCTGGATGCGCGGCATTTTCGGCGTGACCTCACCCGTGCAACTGTGGTGGGACATCCAGCCGATCTCCGCTGGCCTGTTCGGTGTGCCGGTGGGGTTTGCAGTGATCATCCTGGTCAGCTTCATCACACCAGCTCCGAGCCGGAAGATCCAGCAACTGGTCGAGTTCGTGCGTTACCCCAACTTGAAAGCCAGTTGAGGCTGTTCGCAACGCGATAACCTGACGCTCGTTCAGGCTTGAGGCCCATGGCCCGGCAGCCCCGCTTGCCGGGCCAGCACCGGATACTTCGCGCGACACCGGCAAGCGGAAGGCGTGCAGGCTGAACTCGGCGCCGACCATTCGGCGGAAATCCGGTCGGTATGCGGTTCGCTGCGCAAGCCATGCGGTACGACTGCCGCAACACGCGACGGTGCCCGAAAGTGGCGGCGACGAATGTAGTCGCGGCCTTCACGACGCACCGCGGTGGGCGCCCCATCTCGGGGACCGAATGCCTGCTGCATGCTAGGCTTGCTGCCGCGACGCGCTGGTGCCGCGGCGAGCCGACACGACCGCTCGCGCAGCACTGGCACTCGTACTATCGCAACCTGAACAGGGGAATCAAGACAATGATGAACAACAGCTTCGGCGGTATTTTTGGTGTGCTGATCCTCGTTGGCGACATCTGGGCGGTGATCAACATCTTTCAGAGCACGGCTTCCAACGAGAAGAAACTGATCTGGATCGTCGCCGTGGTGCTGCTGCCCCTGCTCGGGCTGGCGCTGTGGTTTTTCCTGGGGCCACGCGCCGGGAAGTCAGGCTGACGCAGGCGGGGTTCTATCGATCTGCCTGGCGGCTCAAGAGGAAACGCCGGGCCGCCCCAAGTTACCTCGCACCCCCTTGCTAGAGGGGCCTGGCGAAGCCAGTGTTGGGGGCGCTCTCAGCCAGCATCGGCAACAAACACCAGCGCGAGGCCGTTGTTGCAATACCGCTTGCCGGTTGGCGGCGGTCCGTCACTGAACACGTGGCCTTGATGGCCTTCGCATCGGGCACAGTGGTACTCGGTGCGCGGAAGAATCATCTTGTAGTCGGTCTTCGTGCGCACGGCCCCCGGCAGTGGCTGCCAGAAACTGGGCCAGCCGGTACCACTGTCGTATTTGGTGCTGGACGCGAACAGCGGCAATTCGCAGCCGGCGCAGCGGTAGATGCCGGTGCGTTTCTCACGGTCCAGCGCGCTGGAGCCAGGCGCTTCGGTGCCCTCCTGGCGCAATATGCGGTATTGCGCCGGCGTCAGACGCTGTTTCCACTGCGTATCGCTGAGCCGCAGTGGTTCGATGGCGCCAGCCGGCGCGGCGCTACCAGCCGATACGGCAGCGCCAGCCGGCGCGGCGCCAGCCAGCCGCGCCAGCCCAAGGCTGGTCAGCAGGGTCAATAGAGTTCGTCGAACCATGGAAAGCCTTTCGTTTGACGTCACGCGGATGTGCCGGATACCTGCCGTATAGGTCGCAGCACCTGGGAAGATCTTTCAGCCTACAAACGGTGGTTTACAAACGGCGGTTGAATTGGCCAAAATTGTCCGTGTTCATCTGCGTTGCC
>CAZADK010000043.1:5444-7894 GCA_964483855.1 uncultured Rhodoferax sp. | reverse complement strand
GGTTTACAAACGGCGGTTGAATTGGCCAAAATTGTCCGTGTTCATCTGCGTTGCCAGCGCAAATCAAGCAGTCGACTGCCGTTTGTAGGGTCAGTACCGTGCGTTGTCGGACTGCGCTCCGGGGTTCGTCAATCCTCGGGGTCGATCAACCGATCATGCTCAGGGTCTTCGGAAATGTCGGGCGGCACCAGGCCGTCGTGTCGGCCATCCGATGTCAGTTCGACATCGTCTTCGTCCGGGTCCGGAGTGGGTACGTCATGGGGGTGGTATTGGGTGTGCGGCAAGGAAACCTCCTTCCTGTGGCCCTTGATGGTCCACCGATTCGCTGCCCACGTCAAACACCGCGTCGTTATTGGTGTTGCAGAGGGTTGGTCGCAATCCGGGTCGCCAGATCGCCATACGAAAGCGGTCGCGGCAGGCAAGACGGCGCCCCGCACAACTCACTGCCCGTCGACCCCATCAGCGCGCGAAGAGCAACATCAGCCAGGCCCGGCCTGCTGTCGTCACCAGCGGTGGCCGTCGGCGGACAGGAGCGCATCACCGCAGCCCCGGGCCGCCGCGCAAGAGAGGTCGCGCCACCATCATCCCTGCGCCTCGCTCGGGACCGGCGGTGCCACTCCGAGTTCGGCGCACAGTCGCTCCACCGTCTGGCGCAACGCGGCAACCTCCGCCTCGAGTCGCTCGATGCGAGCCACACTGCCAGGTGCCTCCGGTTGCTGGGCCGCGCCGCGTTCGAATGCGGCTTCATCGACCGGGCCGCACAGCAAATGCGCCCAGCGCTGCTCGCGCGCGCCAGGGGCACGGAGCAGTTTGATGACCAGCGGACCGCCTTTTTCCACCGACCGTTCCTGCAACTCCTCCAGGAAACCCTCGACCGACGAGATGTCGGCAAACGGGTACCAGCGCTCGGTATTGAGCCGCAACTCGCCTGCAGTCTGCGGCCCGCGCAGCATCAACGCGCCCAGCAACACCGCGGATTGCTCGAACACGCCGATGCCGCGCTGCAAGTTGTGCGAATACCGCGCGGTGCGGCCACCGCTGTTCTCGCGCACCAGATCGAGCGACTGCAGGTTGTCCAGCGCCAGCGCGAGCGCCGCCTCGTCGAGCGACATGATCGGGTCTCGGCTGGTCTTCTGGTTGCAACCCGTCAACAAGGCATTGAGTGTCAGGGGATAGCTGTCGGGCACCGTACGCGCCTTCTCCATCAAGGTGCCCACGATGCGGGCCTCGATGGTGGTCAGCGGCGTCTGGCTGGGAACAGGGGTGGATGCGGGGGTTGAAATCATGTAGCCCTGGGTCTTTTTTCTAGCGCCCCCAGCCCTGGCTTTGCCAGGCCTTTCAAGGGGGTGCGAGGAAACTTGGGAGCGGCCCGGCGTTTCCTCACCAGAAACAAAATCGCCAATTCATTGATTTGCGAGTGACAAAAAATGTTTCTTTATCGAACAACGGGCACCGCGAGGGGCCTGGGATGCTCATGAGGCATAGCATACCGCGCGCTCCTCGCACGCATGCGCTGAGCTTGTGCACAGTACCCGTGCACCGGCATCGACAAGGACCGGGCTGGCACAATTCCCCGCATGGATTCCCTGTCACAGCTCGCGTTGGGTGCGGCCGTCGGTATTGCCGTGATGGGCCGCCGCACGGCCGTTTGGAAGGCGGCCGCCTGGGGTGCGGTGGCAGGCACCTTGCCCGACCTGGACGTGCTGATCGACCAGGGCGACCCGATCCGCAACATGGTGCTGCACCGCGCCGAGACCCATGCGCCATTCTGGCTGACCCTGTTCTCGTTGCCGTTCGCCGCATTGGTGGCGCGGCTGAACGGGGAATGGGCACTGTGGCGACGCTGGTGGCTCGCGATGTGGCTGGCGCTGGTCACGCATCCGCTGCTTGATGCGATGACGGTATATGGCACGCAACTGGCGCTGCCGTTTTCGAATCACCCATACGGCGTGGGCAGCATCTTCATCATCGACCCGCTTTACACGCTGCCGCTGCTGATCGGCGGCGTTTGGGCCCTTTCCAGCAAGGGTATTGGCCGCGGACTGACAGCCAATGCGGTGGGCCTGGCCGTCAGCACCGCCTACCTGGGCTGGACCATGGCCGCGCAGCAACACGTGGAGAACATCGCCCGCGCGTCGCTGGCGCAGCAGGGCCTGCCGGCCGATCGCGTCCTGGTCTCGCCCACCGCCTTCAACTCGGTGTTGTGGCGCGTGCTGGTCATGGAAGGCGGCAATTACCACGAAGGCTTTTATTCGCTGCTCGACGCCGACCGCACGGTGCACCTGGACCGGTTCGACCAGGGCAAGCCACTGGCCCGCGAACTACCACCCATCGACGGCGTGCAACGCATCATGGCCTTCAGCAAGGGTTACTACAAGCTGCACCAGAACGGCTCGCAGGTGCTGATCACCGACCTGCGCATGGGCCAGGAGCCGGCCTATGTGTTCACG
>CAZADK010000043.1:0-5434 GCA_964483855.1 uncultured Rhodoferax sp. | reverse complement strand
CCGCCGTTGCCGCTGCCCCAGGTGCAACAAATCAGCGGGCGCCCCGACCTGGCGCGCGCCCTGCCCTGGTTGTGGCGTCGCGTCCTGGGCGAGGCATTGCCGCCGCCGCGCTGAACTGTCTGGCTGGCTCCTTGCCCAGAGGATACGTTGCACCACATGTGCCATGCACCAGGACCGTGCCGTTGACATGGCCCGTAATTTGCATGCGCGATACTTTAGCGGCGCGCAAAGGGCGGTCGCACGTCATATGTCGCCTATCACGAATTGAATGCCTTTATCCCTCCAAAGCACTCCCCATCCCGTGACCACCATGCCATCTCCGATCCGCCCAGTGGTGCATGCGCAATTGCGCAGCGCCCAACGCACGGATGCGACCAGCCGCATCGCGCGTGACCTGGCCTGGCAATGGGTGGCCAGCAAATGGCCGCGGTTGCTGCCGTCGGCCGGGGGCATGGATTCGGACCACTACGCGCGCAGTGCACCGGGCCAGAAGCTGGTTGCTGCCAGCCAGCCAGGCGGCGGCTGGGCGATGACCGTGGCCTTCGACGAACGCCACGGTTCGCGCACCTGGATCACCCATGTCGAGATCAGCCTTGTCGATGGCCTGCCCCGGCTGTCGCTGCAGACCGGTTGTACGGCGCAGGTCGAAGAACCGCTGGTCGTCGCCCCACCGCGCCTGCTGGGTAGCTGGGTCGAACGGCTGGACCTGGTGGACGGACCGGTCGGCATCATCAGCGAGGCCCGCAGCGTGGGAGATCCGGACCAGCTGCAGCATTTCCTTGCCCACGTGGCCTCCCCTGCGCGGACATTGCCCATCATCGCGCTGTCAAATCGCCCGGGAACGCGTTTTTTCGGCGTCGATCCCGCTGGCCTGGCAACCGCCGTGCGAGGCCTGGCGCATGTCGCCTGCCTGTCGCCCGAGGTGGCGGCCGATGTGGCCGCACATCTGGGGCCCCATTTGGGCGTGGTGCCGGGTGCAGCCCGCATCTACGGGGCCGGCACTGCGATTGCCAACTCGTCACAGCACCACCCGCTGGTACGCAACCACCACGCCGGCGCAAGTTCTCCCGCCAACGCCGGCGCCTTCCGTCGCCAGTTGTGCCAGCGCATCTGCGCGCTGAGCGTGCGAGAGATGGCGGGCACCCCCGCGCCCGTCAAACAAGCCTGGAACCGGCAGCCCGCCAACGCCTGAAGCCGGCGCGGGCACGCACTGCCGCGCGGCGCGGCACCGACGCCCCGCATCAGGGCATGTACTGCCCGCCGTTGACCTCGAGCACCTGGCCGGTGACATAACTCGAGAGCTGTTGCGATGCAAGGTAGATAAACGCACCGATACACTCGTCCACGGTGCCCAGGCGCGCCATCGGAATACCCAGGCGCATGGCCTCGAGTTGTTGCGGGGTTGAGAACTTGTCGTGGAACGGTGTCTGGATCACGCCGGGAGACACCGCGTTGACGCGGATTTTCAGCCCCACCAGCTCACGCGCCAGCCCCTTGGTGGCCACGCTGATGAAACCCTTGGACGCCGCGTACATCGAGGCGCCCGGGCCGCCGCCGGTGCGTGCGGCCACGCTCGTCACGTTGATGATGCTGCCACCGTTGTGCATGTGCGGCACCGCATGTTTCGTGCACATCATCATCGAGCGCACGTTCAGATCGATGATGTCGCTGAACACGGCGTCGGTCAGCTCGGTGATCGGCACCCGCTGCACCAGGGCGCCGGCATTGTTGATCAGGATGTCGAGTTGTTCCCAGCGGGACGCCGCCTCGGCGACCACTCGCTCGCATTGCGCGCTGTGGCGCAGGTCGCCCTGCACGGCAAACGCCTCGCCGCCGGCCTTCACGATGCTGGCCACCACGTCGTCTGCCGCGCTCTTGGAACTGTGGTAATGCACCGCCACCTTGGCGCCGAATGCACCCAGTGCCAGCGCACATCCCGCGCCGATACCGGTGGAAGCACCGGTGATCAGTACTGTCTTGCCCTTGAGGTCGTTCATCTGGAGTGTGTCCGGTCGATCGTGGGAGGATATACCAGTGCGCCCGCATTGGATCGGGCAGCGACCTGCTCGGCCCGCGCAAAGTCCAACCCCCCGGCGGGGCCGTTAGCATCGAACCCTTTGACATCGAACCCTTTGACATCGAACTTTGTGCGCGCTCGCACCGTTGCTGCGCGGCAGGTTCAACAGGAGAGCAAGGCATGCGTATCGCCATTGGCGGCTTCCAGCACGAGACCAACACCTTCGCGCCGTCGCGCGCCCACTATGAACACTTTGCCCGGGGTGGTGGCTGGCCAGGGCTGTGCCTTGGCGGCGAGATCCTCGAGACCATGGTGGCTCTGAACCTGCCGATCGCCGGTTTCATCGAGCAGATCAAGGGCAGCCGGCACCAGTTGCTGCCCACCGCCTGGGCTGCCGCGGAGCCATCGGCCCATGTGACGCAGGATGCCTACGAACGTGTCGCCGCGATGATCGTGGACGGCATCCGCGAAGCCCGGCCCGATGCGGTCTACCTCGATCTGCATGGCGCCATGGTGGCCGAACACCTTGACGATGGTGAAGGCGAGTTGCTCGCGCGGGTACGTGCCGTGGTCGGGCCCGATACGCCGATCTTCGCCAGCCTGGACCTGCACGCCAACGTCACCCGGCGCATGCTGGCATGCGCCGACCTGATGGTGGCGTACCGCACCTACCCGCATATCGACATGGCCGAGACTGGCGCACGAACCGCGCACACACTGGCCCAGCGGCTGGACGGTAAGGCGCGCGCACATTGCGCGGCCCGCCGCCTGCCGTTCCTGATTCCGCTGGCAAGCCAGTCGACCGACCTGGAACCGGGCTGCGCCATCTACCGCGCCGTGGCGGCAAGCGAGTCGCCACGGGTGGGCAGCGCATCGTTCACGTCCGGCTTTCCGGCAGCCGATTTTCCCGAGTGCGGCCCGGTTGTGTTCGCGTATGGCACCAGTGACGCGGCCGCGCGGGAAGCCGCCGGGGCACTGGAGCGACTGGTGGCGGCGCACGAGGCGCACTTCGATGCGCCGGTCTACGATGCCGATGCAGCGGTGCGCCGGGCGCTGGGTATTGCCGCCCGATCAGCGCGTCCTGTCGTGATCGCCGACACGCAGGACAACCCCGGTGCCGGTGGCGACTCCGACACCACCGGCATGCTGCGTGCCTTGCTGTCCCACGGCGCCGGACATACCGGCCGCGGTGCGGCGCTGGGCTTGATGGCGGATGCAGATGCGGCGCGGGCCGCGCACCACGCAGGCCCAGGCGCGACGATCACGCTGGCGCTGGGCGGCAAATCCGGCGTCAGGGGCGATGCCGCGCTGCACGGCAGTTTTCGCGTCGAACGCCTGTCCGACGGCAACGTGTTGTGCAAGGGACCGTTTTCACGCGGCGCCACGATGCGCCTGGGGCCAAGCGCCTGCCTGTCGATCGAAGGGGTTCGCATCGTCGTCGTGAGCAACAAGACGCAACTGGCGGACCAGGAGTTGTACCGCTTCGTCGGTATCGAGCCGACGACGCAGGGGATTCTGGTCAACAAGAGCTCGGTGCATTTCCGGGCCGACTTCACGCCGATCGCGCAGGAGATCCTGGTGGCCAAGGCGCCGGGCCCGATGATCCACGACCCTACCGAATTCGCCTGGACCCGGCTGGCCGCGGGCATGCGCCTGCGGCCCTGCGGACCCGCGTTCATCCCCTGACCGAACCGGCGCCGGCGAGCGGCGCAGCGATCGACAACCGGCACAGGGCTGGCGGCCGCGGCCACACACGCGCGCGCCGGCGCCGCCACGCCAGCAACACATGACGTTGCGACCCGTGCGTCCGACGCATGGCACACCCGCGGCCCGCAGCGGGCGATGCCAGACGATGCGAGGGTCCATGCTTCACTCCGTTGGCGCCGCCGGATCGAGCAGGTCGCGCGCCGGATCTGAGCGGGGATCGTGCCGGATCTGTTCCTGCAGGTCGCTGTGTGCCCGTGTGTCGACAGTCTGATCTGCCCCGGCGCCAGCACCGGCGCCACGTGCAGCAGAAGCCGCCATTGCCGCATCGGCTGGTGCAGCCCCATGCCCGGTGAGTTGTACCCGATAGATGGGCTCGGGCATATCCATGCCGGCGCGTTCGAGCGCCAGCTTGACCGTGCGGATCGCCTCGCTCCTGACCATCAGGAAATCATGGCTGCGCTGATCGACCCAGGCGTGAAAGCGCAACTGCACGTTGGAGTCGCCCAGCGTGCTGATGTAGGCCCGAGCGGGCGGCTTTTCCAGCACGCCATCGAGGGCTTGCAATATTCCGGTGCCGATGGATTGCGCCAACAACAGGTCCTCGCCCACACCCACGCCCACGTCGAACTCGAAGCGCCGGCTCGGGTTGCGGGTGTAGTTGAGCATCACACTGCGAAAGACCATCGCGTTGGGCAGGCGCAGGTGATTGCCATCGGGTGTCATCAGGATGGTTGCGCGCGAGGTCATGGCGATCACGACGCCTTCATGCCCATCGATGAGAACATGGTCGCGCGGCGCAAACGGCTGGCGCAGGCTCATCAGAATGCCGGCAAGATAGTTCTCGAGCGTCTCCTTGAACGCGAAGCCAAGCGCCAGGCCGAGAACGCCGGCTGTTCCCAGCACCGCGCCGACCAGGGCGGTCGCGTCCATGAGTTCGAGCGCCACGAGCAGTCCCAGTGCGAACGCGACGGTACGCACCGTGGTGCGCGCCAGGTCTCGCAGGAACGCATTGCGGCGCACCACGTGCTCGAACACCGCGCGACGCGACAACCACCGGCCGAACATCCAGGCCAGCCAGACCAGCAACACCGACAACAGCAGCAACGGCATCGCCGCGGCGATGCGGTAGCCGACCTCTGCCATCCGCGCCAGGGCTGCATCGACATGGAATCCGGTGTCGATCATGGCTCGCGCACCCCCGGTGTCAGCCAGGCTCGCGGGGCTTCGCGGAACCGGCGGCCCGGCGCAACTGGAATTCGGTCATGGCATAGACCAGCAGCGCGAGCAACAATGGCCCCAGGTAATTCAGGCCGCGGTAAGTCATCAAGGCTGCCAGGATCTCGTTTTGCGGCATCCGGGATGCCAGCAGCGTGACGAAAACCGCCTCGAGCACGCCCAAGCCGGCCGGCACATGCGTCATGGCGCCAGCCACCGCCGCAAACAGCGTCACGGCCAGCACCAGCGTGTATTCCACCTGGCGTCCGAGCAGGATATACAACACGGCTGCGATCACCAGCCAGTTGATGGCCGACAGCAACAGTTGCAATGCCCCGACCCGGCCCGAGGGCAGCTCCAGCGTGTATTCACGCCAGTGCCAGCGGCGCTGGCGTGCGCGCGCGCACGCCAGCAGATAGGCCGCAGCCAGCAACGGCAATACTGCACCAAGCACCTTCAGTCCCTGGCGCCCGATCTGCCAGTCGGGCGGCAGCG
>CAZADK010000042.1:0-14057 GCA_964483855.1 uncultured Rhodoferax sp. | reverse complement strand
GTCGTACAGGCGGGTCAGCGCGAAGGTGGCGCCGCCGAGCGCCACGTTCAGGTCGACGTCGCTGCGCTGGTAACGCCCCAGCTTGTCGGCCGTGTCGATCTCGACCTGGCGGGTGACGGTGGTGATGCGACCGCCAATGTCGCGCGCGGTCAGCTTGAGCAGGTAGAAACCGTCGGCCAGGCGGCGCGGGTCGAAGTCGGCGAGGTCACCGCTGATGCTGCTGTCACCCTGCGCCAGCGCGCTGAAATCATCGCTGCCCAGGCGGGCGATCGACAGGCTCCAGCTGTCCAGATTGCTGTCCTGCACCGAGCCGCGGATCGGCGCTGGCGCCAGCAGCCGCGTGCCCGCGTCCAGGCCGTCGAGGGCCACGGCAGGTGCCGTCTTGTCGAGCGGATCGCGCACCTTGAAGGCCGTGACGAATTCGGCCTGGACGCCGTCGGCGTCGATGGCGAGCGCGCGCACGACGCTCTTGCCGGGCGCGCCGGCGATGACGGTCGCGCGGCCAGTGGCATCCAGCGCCACCGGCTGGCCGTTCACGAACAGCTGCAGGTCGACGATGTCGGAGAAGCTGTCCGCGATCGGGTGCAGCAACACCTTCTGGCCCGGCAGGGCCGGGAAACCGGGCGTGAGCTCCACGTGGACCGTCGGCGGCACCGGGAGCAGGCTGGCACGCAGCACGATGGTCTGGCGCGTCAACGCCTGACCGTCGTCGGCGCGCAGGATCACGACATAGTCGCCGGCCTGCCCGGGGCCAGGCGTCCAGCGGAACCCGCCGGTGGCGGCATCCAGCATCGCGCCTTCGGGCATGTCGATCGCGCTGAACACCAGGCTGGTGCCGGTATCCAGGTCGGTCGCATCGACGAAGAAGGATCGTTCTTCGCCGATCAGGAAGGTGTGGTCGGATTCCTGCAGCACCGGCGCCCGGTTGACGTTGGCGACCTTGATCGTGACGTCGTATTCGACTGCGATACCCGAAGGGTCGACCGCGACGAAACGGATCACATGATCGCCGGCCTGCTCGAAGCTTGGCGTCCAGCTGAAGTTGCCAGTCTTGGGCACGAAGAGCGCGCCCTCGGGCATGCCGCTGACCGCAGCCAGCAGGATCGGATCGGCGTCCGGATCAGCAGCCACGACGGTGAAAGCGATCTCGGCGTTTTCGCGCGCCAGTTGCGCAATCATCGGAACGAACACCGGCAGCTGGTTGTTGTTGGCCACGGTGATGCGCACCGTTTCCTGGCTGCTGGCATGGCCGTCGGTGACGATGAACACCATGTCGTAGCTGCCAGCCTGGTTGCGTGCCGGCGTCCAGCTGAACTGACCGTTGGCCTCGTTGAGCACCGCGCCGAAGGGCAGGTCCCGCGCGCCGAAACTCAGGCTGTCGCCATCGCCATCGAGGCCGCGCAGCTGGAACACCAGGGCCTGTCCCTCGGTGGTTTCCTTGCCGCCGACCGGCAGCAACAGTGGCGCGGTGTTGGTGCCCCGCACGGTGACCCTGAAGGTCGCCGAGGCCGCCGTCGGCGTGGCCAGGCCGTTGTTGCCGCTGTCGGTGACGGTCACGGTCACGGTGTTGTAGTTGCCGATGTCGGCGGCGGTCGGCGTCCAGCTCACCACGGCCCGGCCGTAGACCGCGGTGGGCGCGATCGCGGCACCGGCCGGCAGCCCGGTGACGGCATAACTCAACGGGTCCTGGTCCATGTCGGACACGCGCACCGGTATCTGCATCGTTTGCCCGACCACCGCCACCACGTCGCCCAGATAGGCCAGTACCGGCGGCTCGTTCAGGCTTTCGGCCGAGACGATGAACACGGTGCTGGTGCTCTGGACCTTGGTCGGGTCGCCGTCGCCGTCATCGGTCGCGGTGAAACGGATGGCATGGTCGCCACGGTCGCCGACGCCGGGCTGCATGCGCAGCGTGCCGGTGCCGTCGCCGTGGTCGGTGAAGTCCAGGAAACCCGGCACCGGGTAACCCGGCTGCTCGTTGGAGATTGACAAGGCCAGCGGATTGCCTTCAGGGTCGGATGCGCGCACGGTGATCTCGACCACAGCGCCTTTTTGCACCGTGGTGTTGGGCACGTCCGCGAGTTGGGGCGGGCGGTTGATGTTGAGCACCCGGATCGGCACCGTGATCGTCTGGCTCAGGGCATTGCCGGTGCCGTTGCCGTCGTCCGTTGCGGTGAAGCTGACGACGTAGTCACCGGCCTGGGTGTGCGTCGGTGTCCACACCAGATCCCAGGTGCCGGTGTCGAAGATGGCTCCGGGCGGCAGGTTCGACGCGTCGACCTCGACCGTCCGCGGGTAGTTGCTGGTGGCGACCGCGTTGCCGTCGGCGTCGCGGAACGCCGGCTCGTAGAACGGGTTGTCCGGGTCCCAGGCGTAGGCCTTGATCAGCAGCGGCTGGCCTTCGTAGATCTGCCAGCCGTCCATCGGGTCGAAAACCGGCCGGCCATTGGCATTGGCCACGGTGAAGGTGGTGCTGACGGTCTTCGTCACCGTGCCGTCGCTGACCGTGAACGGGATCGTGTAGTCGCCCTCCTGGATGTACGACGGCGTCCAGGTGAACAGGCCGGTCTCGGGATGGAGGAAGGCGCCGTAGGGCAGGAAGCTGCTGGTGTAGTGCAGGGTTGCGGTCGGGTCGCCGCTGGCCTGCAGGAAAAAGCGGATCGGGTCGCCTTCGAGCACGGTGCGGTCGACCGGCTTGACCAGCGTCGGTTCCCGGTAGCCCTTGGCCACCAGCACGGTGACGGCGACCTGGCTGACAACGGTGCCGTCGCTGGAGTAGAAGCGCACATCGGGGTAGCTGCCCGCATGGCCGAACTCCGGGGTCCAGCTGAACAGCCGGGTGTTCGGGTTGAAGGTCGCGCCAGGGGGCAGGTTGTCGGCCCAGATCGTCAGCTGGTCCTGGTCCGGGTCGGTGACGACCAGCGAGAATTCCATCGCCCGGCCCTCGTGGCCCTCGACCGTTGTCGGCGTCGCGCGGAACTCGGGTGCCTGGTTGCCCTGGTCGACGTCGAGCACGAAGCGTTGCAGCGCAACCGCGCCGCGGGAGTCGAAGGCCTCGATCACGATCGCGACGGTGTTCGAAGTCCGGGCGTCCGGGGTCCAGGTCAGGGCGCCGGTCTGGCTGTCCATTTCCATGCCATCGGGGCCCGAGAGCAGGAAGTAGTAGACATCGTGCCCGTCGGCGTCAACGGCCTGTGATTGGTAGGTGAACGGGTCGCCGACACGCGCCTGCGTCGGCGGCACCGAGACGAATTCCGGTGCGCGGTTCAGGGCCGTACCGGCCGTGATGAAGGTGGAGAAGTTGACGCGGCGACGGTCCGGCGTGGCGACCGACACGGTGCGGCCCGTCGTCGTTTCGCCCGGTGCCAGGTGCCCGCCTGCCGGCAGGTTGCCCGACAGGTCGATGAACCAGCGGCCGTCGTCGGACTGGCCGCTGGTCGCGTCGGCCGGTACGCCGGCATATCCGTCGCGTGGATCGAGCACCATCAGCGCCGGCAGGATCAGCGCGGTGTCGCCGGTGTTGGTGATCGTGACGTCGTACGACAAGGTGCCGAGCTGGCGGTCGAACCGGGTCAGGCCGAACTGCACATCGAGGTAGGCGGTCAGATCGCTCAGTGCCTGGAAGCGGGTCACATGGTCGGCCAGCATCTGCTGGCCATAGATGCTGCTCAGGTTGTCGTCCAGTGTCAGCGTGTAGGTGTCCGGCAGCAGGCTGCCGTAGACCAGCAGCGCGCTGCGGTTGCTGCTGTCGTACACCACCTCCTGCACCGTGATCGCACCCAGGCCGTCTCCGACCAGCTGGTAGTTGGCCGGGTTCAGCACACTGCCGGCCAGGGTGGCGTCGCCAGCGAACATGTCCTGGTCGAAGGTGACCGTGATGAAGGGCAGCGGCAGCGGCAACACCGCCTCGTTCGGCGGGTAGGTATAAACGACCGACGGCGCGAAGACCGGGTTGAGCACGTCGACCTGGTGCGACTGGCTGATCAGCACCCTGCCGTCGCTGGTGGCGTGCACCACGTCGCCACGGCTGCCTCCACTGGCCAGCGCGACGCGGCGCAACGTGGCCACGTCGACCATCGTCAGTTCGCTGTCGGTACTGGCGGCGCCGGTGCTGGTGACGCGGCCGCTGTTGTGGGTGACGAACATCAGGTCGGCGAGCACGCTGCCGGCCTGGCCGAAGGCGATCGAGTCGATGTCGGAGTCGAACGTGAGCCGCAGCTCGGCGCGGCGGAATTCGGTGAACTGCACCACCTGGCGGCGGTCGGGCCAGGTGACCGCCCACAACTTGCCCTGATTGTCGAAGGCCAGGCTGCCCACGCGCAGGTTCTCGTCGCGGCTGTAATGCGTGAAAAGGCCGGTGGCCGGGTCGAAGATCTCGATGCCGCTATTGCTGGAGACGAACAGCCGGTCGGTTTCGGGCTCGACCGCCAGCGCGATCGTCAGCCCGTCGCCGAAGCGGTTGACGACGTCGCCGGTCGCGGCGTCGAGTTGCAGCAACGCGCCGCCACCGGTGGTGGCCCACAACCGGCCTTCGCTGTCGAACACCAGGTTGAACACCGGCTCGTCCAGGCTGGCCCAGGGCAGGCCGGCCGCGCCGCCATCATGGCCGAAACGGAAGATCTGGCCGCGGTTGCTGCCGCCCGACACCAGGATGTCGCCGTTGGGCGCCTCGACGATGGCCATCGGCCCGATGCCGGCATGGCTTTGGTCGATGCCGGTCGCAAACGCCTGTGCGACGAACGGGCGCAGCACCGTGTCGTATTCGCTGGGCCGGGTGAACGGGTCGGCACTGGGGATGTTCTGCTCGGCCAGTGCGAACAAGGCATTGGTCGATGCAGTGGGTTCGGGTTCGGGCGCGATGCCGAAGTTCGGCGGCGTGGTGCCCGGCACCTGGGGCAAGGCGCCCAGGTTTACGTTGCCGGCGTCCGCCTGCGCATTGATGCCGGCCGCCGGCCGTTCGCGGTTGCCGGCGATGTCGGTGGCCAGCGCCAGGAATTCGTAGCTGCGCCCGGCCTCGCCGACGAACACCAGCTCACCGCTGGCGACCGGAATCTGGCGTTGCCAGATCGTGAAGTCGCCGCCGTCGGTGGCAACGTACAGCGTCAGGTGCTTGAAGCCCGATAGGTTGCCGGCGTCCAGGCTGTTCCACTGGACCGAATAACTGTCGGTACCGGAGATACGCTGCACGTCCAGTGTGGTCACCGGCGCTGCCTTGTCGATCCGTTGTTCGAGGACCAGCGTGTCTTCCGGCGCCTGGGTGTCGAACAACACCCGTGCGCTGGCCTGCACCAGGCCGTCCGGTCGTTTTTCTTGTGGGTAGTCGATCGGGAAGGTCAGGTCGTCGGTATTGCGTGCCTGCGCGGTATAGGCGACGAAGCCGCCGCCGTTGCCGAACGCGTCGTTGGGTTTGAGCAGGCCGCGGGTGGTGTCCTGCAGTACCTCGCCGGTCAGCGGGTCGATGGCCTGGATCAGCCAGGACACCGCGGCCGGGTCCTGGTACAGGTCGACGCCGGCCGATACCCGCAGCAGGAAACCACGCGTTGCCACGAAGTCGAACTCGCCCTGGAAGTTGGCACGGCCATCGGGTATGTCGATCGTGATGTCACCCACCCGGATGTCGCCGAGCTGGAAGCTGCGCGGGTCGAGGTCGGGGTCGAGTTGCGTGATCACCCGCACTTCGTTGACGTAACGCGCGGACGCGCTGCTGTTTTCGAAGTTGACTGTGTAGGGCAAGGCCTGGTCGATCGGTAACCAGCCCTGGGTGTCGAAGGTCTGCGGGCCGCTGATCGAGGCCAGTCGGCCAGCACCCGCCGCACTGGTCCGGTATTTGCTGAAGTCCAGCGTGACGAACTCGTCGCCACCGACTGCCGCGGGCCCGTTGATCTGGAATTCCGGTGGCAGGCCGGCGCCGCGGTCCTCAAAGGGCATCCACGGCACATAGACGCGGAATGCCTCGAAGTGGGTCGGCGTCGACAGGCCCATGTCGTAGTTGCTGAATTCGGGAATTGCCGGCACCGGCACCTCGCCCTGGTAGCAGTCACTCTCGCGCGGATCCCAGTATTCGATGTCGGCCAAGCGGTACTGCTCATGCCCGTACAAGGCGCGCAGCTGGTCGAAGAAACCCAGCAGATCGCCATCGGAGCGGATTTCCTGGCCGGCCGGGCCGAACAGGATGCCGGAGGCGAGCACCGTCATCAGGCTCACGATGTGCTGCTGGGTGCGGATCGGCGGCGTGTCGCCTTCGGGGCGCAGCAGTTCGGCGTCTTCCAGCGCGGCCAGGTACAGGTCGATGAAGACCTTTTCGTCCGCGGCCAGCGCCACCAGCGAACCGGGTGCGTCGGTGGATGCCAGGATGGCGGTGCGCAGGTCACGGATCTGCTGGCTCTGGAATGCCACATATTCGGCGCGGGTCATGGATGACGCGGTGGCGTAGATGTGGAAGCGAAACGGGATGAAGGGCACCACGCAGTCGTCCGGCACCGCTGTGTTCTTGCCGTACAGCTCCTCGAACGGCAGCTGGGCCATTGCGGCGCCCAGGCCGGGCTGCAGTTCGTCCGCCTTGGACTGCACGGCCGACCACCAGTCGGTCAGCCCGTTCGGGCCGTCCTCGAGCAGTGCGTCGAGCTCCGGGAAATAGTTCGCCATCTTGGCGCGGAACGCGTCGAACGCCTTCTCGTGCATCTCCTTGAGGCCGGGATAGGTCGTCAGGTTCAGGCTGAAACCACTGAATCCGTCGGCAGGCTGGTCATACAGGAATCCGGAGGTCGACAGCTGGCCGATGGTGTTGGTGATCGACTCCATCTCGACCCAGGGCACGGCGGCGTTGGCCGAGCCTTCGGCGCCTTCCGGGTTGCCGCGCACATTGGTGTAGAACTCCAGGTAGGGCAGGCCATAGACGATCGGGTTGAACAGCAGCTGCGGCACGCCGACCTCGAAATAGGTGTAGGGCGTGTCCAGGTTGGAGATGCCCTGCAGTGCCACCGAATAGGTGGCCTGGTCACCGGCCAGGATGACGCGCGGGCCGCCGATGCCGATCGTGACCTCGGGCTCGATCGCACGTTCGACCAGGAAGCGGTAGGGCAGGATGGCGGTACTGCCATCCGGGTTGATGACCTTGAGGTCGTACAGGCCGTGCGGCGCGTCGGTGAAGTCGAAGCTGGCAATGATCTTGCTGCTGTCGATCACCTTCCACGCCAGCGGTTCGTATTCGGCGATGCCGGGGCGCACCAGCTTGATGATGGCGTCTTCGTGGAATTGCGCGCCGCGGATCGTCGTCGTGACGTGTTTGCTGTCGCCGCCGGTGTCGGTGTCTACGTCGGTGATGATCAGCGGCAGCAATTCGGCCAGCAGCGTGATGTGGGTGCCGCCGGCTGGCGCATTGAAGTTGCGCACCAGCAGGTAGTAGGTGCCCGGTTCGGTGGACGGCACCAGTGCGCTCAGGCTGCTCGACAACGGGCCGCTGTAGGTCGCATCGAACGCCGCGGAGCTGGGAACCTGGTCGTGGCGCAGGAAGATCTCGTTGGCGCTGGTGTTGTCGCCGGCCGTGAGCGTCACGCGCAGCGTCTGGTCCTGCGGCACGGTGATCTTGTACAGCGTTTCCTGGCCCGACTGCAGTTGCGTGGCCAGCGGCGCGCCGATGACGAGTTCGTCGACGGTGACCTCCATCGTCGAGGCCGATGCGGTGCGGTTGTTGACCTCGTGGATGCCCTCGTGCACCTGGTTGAAGATGTCGGTGCGCACGACCACCCGGTAGTGTCCGGGCGCTGCGGCGGGCATCAGCGTATCGAGACTGATGGTGTATTCCTGGCCGGCCAGCAGCGTGCCGGAGAAGGTGGCCCGGCCCAGTGGCCGGTCGCCGATGTCCCAGACCGCGTCCTCGGACAGGAACAACGAGTCGGTCCAGCTGCCGCTGGCGGCCTGCTGCTGCTGCGGTGGCAGCAGGTCGGTGTTGTTCCTGACAGTCCAGGACAGGCTGATCGGCTGGCCGGAGCGCACGTCGGCGGGTACCGTCACTGCGGTCACGACCAGGTCGGTGGGCGGCGGCAGCTCGATCACCATCGGCACGCCGCTTACGCGGTCGTTGTTGCGTTCGTTGGCTTCGTAGACGCTGCCCGAGCTGCCGTAGCGGGTCGGGTCGGTGACGACGAAGACGTAGTAGGCTTCGGTCGCCAGGTCCGACGGCACGGTGTAGGTCTTGTCGATGCTGTAGGAGCCGCCCGCCGCCAGGCCGCCGTCGCGCGTGATGCTGCCGATGAAACGGTCGGCCCGGGTGTCGAGGAAGTCGTCGCGCGACAGGTAGACCAGATCGTCCCACTTGGCTTCCTGGACCGGCGTATCGCCGCCCAGGTTGACCACGGTGTAGCTGATCGAGAAGTCCTGTCCGCGGGTGGCGCGTTCACTGGCCACCAGGCTGCTGACCTGCAGGTCTGGCGGGGTGTAGGGCACGACGTGGATCGACGCGACCGTGATGTTGTTGCCTTCGCCCTGGAACTCGCGCACGAGGCCGTCGCCGTCGCTGTTCGGGTCGAGTCCGCGCAGGCGTGGCGAGATCGAGCTGATCGGGCTGCTCCAGCTGCTGGTGATGCCGGAGTCGGTGAACGCCAACAGGTGGTAGTTGCCGCTCAGGTCGTACGGCAGCGTGACCCGGACCGTGGCGGTGTACGACTCGCCCGGCTTGAGCTTGCCGTCGATGCGGCCGTATTTGTCGCGGATCGCGTCGAACGCGGCCTTCGATGCCACCTCGGCATCGAAGTTGTCGAGCGAGGCATCGTTGGACAGGTAGATCCGGTCGGTCCACGACGACTCGCGGGTCTCGCGGTTGCCCACGTTGGTCACGGTGAAGGCGACATCGATGGTGGCGCCGGCCGCTGCCGTGCCGGGAACGAACAGGTCGGTCACGCGCAGGTCGGGCTCGCGGTAGACCACCGGCAACGCGGCCTGGAACATGTTGTTTTGCGGGAACTCGTAGGCATTCGCGTAGTACTGCTCATACGGATTGCCAACGTTGAACACGCCGTCGCCCTGCGCGACCGGCCAGGGCTGGATGCCGGGCAGGCCGCGCGGATCCACATTGGTGAAGACATACAGGAAGTAGTCGCCGCCGATGCCTGGCGGCAGCGTCACCTCGACGTCGCGCGAATAACTCTGGTGCGCGCCCAGCGGCTGCGCGTTGCTGCGCTGCAGGGTGGCCAGCAGCGTGACCCGGTTCTGGTCCGGGATCCAGTTCGGGTCCTTCGACAGGTAGATCTTGTCGGTCCAGTAGGCGGTCTGGCCCCAGACCGGTTGGTCGCTGTCGTTCAACACCGTGTAGCTGACGGTGGTTTTTTCACCGGAGAACGCAGAAGCCGCCGGCGTGACGCCTGTGATCTTCAGATCCGGAATGCGGTCGCGCACGTCGGTGGTGGTGCTGGCGCGGTGGTTGGTGTTGTCCAGGTCGTTGCCGGGGCCGCTGGCAAGCACATGCAGATACATGCCCTTGGCCGACGGCTCCAGCACAATCGTCTGCGTATTGGTATATGACGCGCCCGTCGCCAACGGGCCCATCGCCGAGTAACTGCCGAGCTGGAACTGCTTGGCCCCGTTGGCGCCAAAGAACGGGTTGTCGCTCAGGTAGACGGTGTCTTGCCAGCCGCCGCCGGCAGTGCCCGGCCCCTGGTTGGTGACCGACCAGGAGAACGTGAACGACTCGCCGGCCCATTCGAAGGTTTCGGCGCCGACATCGTGCACGAAGACATCGGGCCGCGGCGCCACGGCCGGCGGTGTGCCGATCAACGCGATGTGCGGCGAGCCGACCAGGTCGCCGCCGCCGGCCTTGTAGTTGTTGTTGTTGATCTCGTTCGGATCGTCCGGATTCACGTTGATCGCCAGCGTGTCCTCCAGCACCTGCGCATACGGGTCGACCCAGGGCGTCAGGTAGTACTCGCCGGACACCAGCGTGTCGGGCAGGTTGACCGTCATGATGCGGTCGTAACCCTGGCCGACCACCAGCGCACCGCCGTTGTAGACGAACGAGGTCAGCAAGATGTCGCCCTGGCCCGGATGCGGCCGGTTCTTGTCCTTGGTGAGCCAGATCTGCTCGGTCCAGCTGCCGATGTTGGTCGGGCCGCTGCCGCGGTTGGTCACGGTGTAGCGCACCTCGACCTGGTTGCCTTCGAACGCCTGCGCCGGCGCCTTGACGTCGTGTACCACCAGGTCGGCAAACGGCCAGGGGTTGACGTAGATCGGCAGCAGGCGCAGGTTGTTGGTGTCGTTCGGCCACTCATCGACCGCATTGCCGTGGTCGGCCGACACGATGGCATAGACGGTGCCGCGGAAACGCTCGGGAATCTTGAAGGTGCTCGACAGCGACAGGTATTGTTCGCCCGGCTCCAGCGCGGCGCCATTGCCGATCGAACTGACCAGGATGTCGTCGTGCGTGATCTTGTCGTCCAGCGACAGATAGACCCGATCAGTCCAGTTCGGCACATTGGTTGCCACCGGCCCCTGGTTGATGACGATGAAATTGACCGATGCGGTGCCTCCCGCGTCGACCACCGCCGGGCCGGTGATGTCCAGCACCTGCAGGTCGGGGCGCGGCAATACCGAGACCGAGATCTGGGTGTCGTCCCGCGACTGGTTGTTGTTCTCCTTGTCGTGTTCGTAGACGGTATTGCCGTTGTCGGTGACGACCAGGATCTCGTAGTGGTCACTGATGCGGGTCGGCAGCACCACCTGCTCGCGCCGGCTGTACGACATGCCGGCCTGCAGCGGGCCCTGGTAGCTGTAGCTGCCAATGGCAGTGCCGGCTCCGGTCTCGCCGGCCTTGCGCAAGTAGATGGTGTCGGTCCAGGTGCCCTGGGCGTCACCCTGGCCCTGGTTGAGCACGGTCCAGGAGATGTCGACCGCGGAACCCTCGGGCGCCGTTTCGGGCGTCACGATGTCGGTTACCACCAGATCCGGGGCCGGCGACAACGCGATCTCGAACGCATCGGACACCAGCAGGTTGTTGCTGGTGTAGATGAACTCGAACGGCCCCCCGGTCTCGACGATGGTGTAGTAGCTGCCCGAGATGCCGTTGGGCAGCGTGATGGTGCCGGTGCGGGTGTAGCTGCCGTCGGGCGCCACGAAGCCGATGTGGTTGAACGCTCCCAGGTACAGCCGGTTGCTGCCGTCGGCATTGGGCGACAGATAGACCCGGTCGGTCCAGCTGTCGACGTTGGTCAGGCCGATGCCCTGATTGCGCACCACCCAGGTGATGTCCAGCGTGGTGCCGCTTTGCGCGCCGTCGGCCGGCGCCACGCTGGCGACGACGAGATCGGCAAACGGGATGCGCATCACGTCGAACACATGGTTGGGCGATGCGGCGTTGTTGCTCTCGAGCCCGTTCTCGAACACCAGCGCATCGACATCGGTGCGCACGAACAGCGTGTAACGCCCCTCGAACGCCGGCGGCAGATAGAACGATTCGCTGCGGCTGTAACTCTCGCCGGCACCGAGTGCGCCGTCATGGGCGAAACGGGCCAGCACGATGTCGTCGCCGTTACCGACGATGGCGTCGCGCGAGGCCACGATGGCATCGGTCCAGCTGCTGGTGATACCGGCACCCTCGCCGATGTTGCCGACGGTCCAGCCGACGGTGATGCGGGCCGGGTCGTCGATGGTGCGTTCGGGCGCTATGACACTGCTCACGGACAGATCGGCATACGGCGCGAGATCGACCGAAAGGGGGGTAGCGGTCCGGTTGTTGCTCTCAAAGCCGAATTCGCCGATGCCGGCACCGGAGTCGGTGAACAGGATGATCCGGTAGTCGCCGGTGGCCTCGATCGGCAGCACGAAACTGCCCGACTCGGTGTACATCGCGCCCACGTCGAGTGTGCGGCCGACCAATCGGGTCACCAGCAGTGTGTCGGAGGCGTCGATGACGCCGTCGCGCGACAGGTAAACCGTGTCGGTCCAGGTTCCCGTCAGCGGGCTGCTGCCGGCGTTGGTCACGTCCCACTGCACCGTGAGTGTGTTGCCCGACACCAGCACGCCATCGACGCGCAGGGCGTCCGCGCGCAGGTCCGGGTGCACGATCTGCAGGCTGCCCGTGCCCAGCAGCAGGTTGTTGTTCTCGTTCGGTACCTCGTAGATCTGGTTGACCGCGTCGGTGACAACCAGCACCTGGTAGCTGTCGTCGGCGACGCTGGGCAGCGTGATCTCGACCGATTCGGTATAACTGGCGCCGCCGGCCAGGTTGCGGCCGGTGGTCACGGTGCCCACCAGAATGGCGCCGTTGAGACTGCCACTCTTCGTCAGATAGATGCGGTCAGACCAGGTGCCCGCGGCTGCGGCATCGCCGGCGTTGGTGACGGTCCACGACACGGTGCGTTTGTCACCCGGCACGCCGTCGGCGGGTGTGATGATGGCGCCCACCTGCAGGTCGGCCACCGGCGCCGGGCTCAGCGCGACCGGCTGGCTGGCGCCGGTGTTGTTGCCGTCCAGGCCGGCTTCGTAGACCTGGTTCTCGGCGTCCGCGCCGACCAGGAAGTAGTAGCTTCCGGTGACGTTGTTGGGTGCGAAGATGTTGGCCGCAAGCGTGTAGCTTGCGCCCACGCCGACCGCGCCGCTGCGGGTCGCCTCGGCCAGTTTGGTGTCGCCGGCATCGAGCACGGCGTCGCTGGACAGGTAGACATAGTCCTTCCACTGGCTGGCATCGGTGCCGGCATCGCCGCTGTTGCGTACCCGCCAGGCCAGCGTGATGACCTCGCCGCCGCGGGCCGATGCCGGCGCGTCGACGACCTCGACCCGAAGGTCGGCATGCGGCGCGGCCACCGTGATCGCTGCCGGCGCCGTGGTGTTGTCGGCGCGGGTGTCGGGTTCGAGCACTTGGGACAAGGCGTCGGAGACGATGGCCAGATAGAAAGCGCCGTCCAGGTACAGCGGCAGCGCTGCGTCGGCACTGGCCGTGTAAGCCGCACCGGCGGACAAGGCGCCGGCATGGGCGAAGTTGCCCAGCACCCGGTCGTCGGCATCGCCGATGGTGGTGTTGGTGCTCAGAATCACGCGGTCGGTCCAGCTGTCGGCGGTGCCGACACCACCCTGGTTCAGCACCGTCCACGCCAGGCTGATCGTCTCGCCGCCGCGACCGGTGAGCGGGCTCGTGAACTGGCTGACGATCAGGTCCGCATACAACTTCTCGGCGGCGACGAACTGGATGCTGGCGCTGTTGTTGTTCTCGCCGGCCGCACCGGCGGCGGTGTATTCGACCAGTGCCCCCTGGCCGTTGGTGTTCTGATCGGTGAACACCTGCACCCGGATGTTCCCGCTGCCGCGCAGGCCGTCGGGCAACTGGAAGCTGTGGGAACGCGCCAGGCTGGCATTGGGCGCCAATGCCGCATTGCCGGCCAGCGCGATGTCGTACAACAGCGCAATGTCGAGCAGCGTCTCGCCGGTATCGTGGTTGGTGACGACGATGCGGTCGCGCCAGGCTGCCGGCGTGGCCGCCAGGCCCAGGTTCAGGTCGTCCCAGAACACGGTGACCATGCCGCCGGCCTGCGCCTGGGTGGCGCCACCACCCGGTTCGACGCGCAGGTTCTGCACCACCATGTCCGGTGCCGAGGTGGCGGTGATGCGCGCGCTGTTGTTGCTCTCGCCGTTGTCCTGCGCGTTGCTCTCGAAGATCTCGGTGCCGCTGTCGGTGGTGATGATGAATTCGAACAGGCCCGCGCCGAGCACGCCGACCGGCCAGGTGAAGTCGAAGCTGCGTTGCAATGTGCCACCCGCGTCCAGTGCGCCAGCCGACGCCGGGTCGTGGTGCAACGTGGTGTTGATGACGGTGGCACCGGTGGAGATGTTGCGCACCAGGATGTGGTCGGTCCAGCCGTCGGTGACCGGCGCATTGCCGCTGTTGCGGACCTGCCAGTCCAGCGTGACCGTGGCCCCGGCCACCCAGCCGTTGCCCGGCGTGACCGACAGACTGTCGACCTGCAGATCCGGGTACGGCGTCAGTTCCGAGACCTGGTTCAGGAAGCTGCTGTTGTTGAGTTCGGCCAGGCCCGGCTCGGCCACCGCGTTGGTCACGTCGGTGCCGATCTCGA
>CAZADK010000041.1:0-14153 GCA_964483855.1 uncultured Rhodoferax sp. | reverse complement strand
CCGTCGGAGCTGGCGCCGCTGAGCTGCGTGCGCCTGGCACAGATGTTCCTGGAAGCGGGCGGGCCGGCAGGCGTTTTCAGCGTGGTCAACGGTCTGGGGCCGCAGGCTGGCAAGGCTTTGGCACTACACCCGGACGTGGCCAAGCTGACCTTCACCGGTTCGACCGCGGTCGGCAAGCTGCTGCTCGCGTATGCCGGGCAATCGAACATGAAACGGGTCGCACTGGAGACCGGCGGCAAGAGCCCGCAGATCTTCTTCGACGACCTGTACGACCTCGACACCGCGGTGGACCGCGCGATCGGCGGCATCTACGACAACGCCGGCCAGGTCTGCAATGCCGGTTCGCGGCTGCTGGTGCAACGCGGTATCCACGATGCCTTCGTGGCGCGTTTCGTCCAACGCACGGCGCAGCTCTACCGGCCGGGCGATCCGCTGGACCCGGCCACCACGCTGGGCCCGGTCGTCGGTGACGCGCACCGTGGCAAGGTGCTGGCGCACGTCGCCCGCGCGCGCGAGCAAGGCGCCCACCTGGCCATGGGCGGCGCCGGCGCGGCGGTGCCCGGGACGGGGGCGTTCGTTGCGCCAACCCTGTTCACCGCCACCGGGGGCACCATGGACATCAACCGGGAAGAGATATTCGGCCCGGTCGCGTCGGTCATGGCCTTCGACACCGAGGACGAAGCGATGGCGCTGGCCAACGACTCGGTCTACGGCCTGGCGGCTGCTGTCTGGACCGCCGACCTGAAACGCGCGCACCGCTGCGTAGGTACGCTCGAAGCCGGCGTGGTCTGGGTCAACTGCTTCGGCGATGGCGACATGACGCAACCGTTCGGCGGCTACAAGCAGTCGGGCAATTCACGCGACAAGCACATCAACAGCCTGCTGTCGTACATGCAATCGAAGTCAGCCTGGTTTTCACTCACCTGAAAATGGCCGCCATGTTCGATGATGTTTGATGTGATAGCATCAAGCATCATTGCAGGGACGAAGCTCGATGCGAACCACGCTGGACATTGCAGATGACGTGCTGTTTGCCGCCAAGGAACTGGCGCAGCGCGAAAAAAAATCGGTCGGGGCCGTGATCAGTGAGCTGGCGCGCCAGGCCTTTGCCCAATCCCGCGCAAGCACCGGCACCATCGCGAGCGCTGGAAAAGTACCCCATGCCGCGGAGCCGCTTGCGGCGTATGGCATCGAGCCACTGCCCGCGCGCGGTGGCATCGTCAGCAATGAACTGATCGACCGATTGCGCGATGCCGAAGGGGTCTGATGCGCGCCTTGCTCGATATCAATATCCTGATTGCACTGCACGACCGCGACCATGTACACCACCGGCGCGCCAGCGACTGGCTCGCCGCCAACATCGAGCACGGCTGGGCCAGCTGTCCACTCACACAAAACGGCTGCCTGCGCATCATGAGCCAGAGCGCCTATCCGAACGCGCAGCCACTCTCGATACTGGTTCCCATGTTGCAAAGCGCAACCGGGCACCCACGACACCTGTTCTGGCACGACGACATCAGCGCACTGGACGCGCGCTGCTTTCACCATCCGCATATCCATGGTGCGCGTCAATTGACCGATCTGTATCTGCTGGCCCTGGCAGTGCGCAAAGACGGCAGGCTCGTGAGCTTCGATCAGCGGATCCCGCTGAGTGCCGTGGCCGGTGCGCAGGCCCGGCATCTGGTGACGCTGTAGCGACCCTCGTATGCGTCGCCACGGCGCGGTGGCGCGCGCACCCTGTTCAGGTGTTCGGTGGACCCGCCGGCCCGACCAGGTGCACCTCCCGCTGCGGGAACGGAATGCTGATGCCGCCGGCCTCCAGTGCCGTTTTGCAGCGATGCACCAGTTCGAGTTTCGTCATCCACCAATCGGCACGCGGAGTCCAGACCCGGAACAGGATGTTGACCGAACTGTCGCCGAGCGATTCGACGATGATCAGCGGCGCAGGCTCCTTCAAAATACGCGGCTCCTCGGCAACGATACGCTTCAGGATGGCCAGCGCGGCGTCGATGTCATCGCGGTAACCGATGCCGTAATGCTCGTCCACACGCCGGATGTCCTGGTCGGTGACCGAGTAGTTGATGATGGTCTGGCCCCAGATCCGGGAGTTGGGCAGGAAGGCGGTCGGTCCGTCCGGCTGGTGCGCCTTGCAGATGAAGAAGCCCAATTGGTCGATGATGAAGACGTCGCCGTCGACCTTGACCGCGTCGCCGATCTTGAACGGCCGGAACGCCAGGATCATGACGCCGGCGGCAACGTTGCTCAGCGTGCCCTGCAAGGCCAGCCCGATCGCCAGGCCGGCGGCACCGAGCACCGCGATCAGGCTGGTGGTCTGCACGCCAAACCGGCTGAGCACCGCAATCACGGTGAACACCATGACGGCGACACGCACGATCTTGCCCGGCAAGGGGTGGAACACCAGATCGATCCTGGCGGTCTTCGTGATCGCACGCGTCGTCGCGCGCCCGAGCCAGCTGGCGGGGGCGAAACCGACGACAAGGGTGACGATGGCGCCCAGCACATTCATGCCATAGGTCGCCAGCACGGCGGTCAATTGGGTGGTGAGTTGCTCGAGGTAGTCATTCATCCGAACCATGATAGCGGCCATGATTGCCTGAGCGCGGCGGGTGCCTTGTGCAGCCCACGCCAGCGACTTGCGTGCTTCGGATCGCGTGCGCGCAGGTTCGGCAGGGCGTGAACGAGCGCTGCCGTCAGCCGTGCGACGCAACCGCCGGTCGGCTCTCGAAAAACTGCCGCATCGCCATCTCCGTGGCGCCGATGTGGCGTGCGAGCAGTTCGCATGCCAGCGCCGTGTCACGCCGCAGCACCGCATCGGTGATGGCCGCGTGTTCGGCCACGACATCGCGCACCTGCGCAGCGGCCTCCTTGTGGTGCAGGATACGGATCGTGCGGTACCGCTCGGCCTGGTCGACCAGCTGGTTATGCAGGCGCAGCAACCACTGTGAGCCGCAACCGGCTATCAGCGTGCGGTGAAAGGCACGATGGCGTTGTTCCCACAATTTGCCCGCCTCGACATCGGTCGCACCCTGCGGCAACGGCGTGCGCGCCAGCAGATGGTTGGCCGCGATGACCTGCGCCTCCCAGGCCGCGTCTCCGCGCGCGATTGCCTGCGTCAATGCGGCAGTGTCGAGCGCCTTGCGCGCCAGCGTCTGATCCTGCAGGTCGGCCAGCGAGACCGGCGCCACGACAAAACCGCGTTGCCCTTGCGCCAGCACCAGGCCCTCGGTGGACAGGCGCAACAAGGCCTCGCGCAACGGACTCAGCCCCAGGCCATACCGTTGCTGCAACTGGTTGATCCGCAGCCGCGCCTCGGGTGCCAGCCGGCCGTTGAGGATGTCGTCGCGCAGCTGGCGAAACGCCCGCTCGGCCAATGTCGTATCGCCATCGCCATCCGTCGTGGGCGCGCCGCGTGCACCAGGCGCAGGCACAACGCGCGTGTGCTGCGCGATGGGTTCTGGTGCGTTCGAGTGCTGTTTCATGACGCGAGCGCAAATTATATGCACGCATGAAATTTATATTGACACAAGAATTTTATTTTCTTATCCTGCGCATACACGGTGACTGCACCGCCAAATCCACCCCCACCGCCACCCCTTGCAAAGGACGCACCATGCCCAAGCGCAGAACCCTCCTCGCCCACACCCTCCTTCTGGCGGGCCTGACCCTGGGCAGCAATGCCTGGTCGCAAGCCATGCAGATGCGTATCTCGCATGCCGCGGCCGAAACCGACTGGCTGCACAAATCGATGGTGATGTTCAAGGAAAAGGCCGAGGCGGCGCTCCCGGGCCAGGTTGCGGTGCAGGTGCACGGCGCCAGTTCACTGTTTCGCCAGGGTACCGAGGTGCCGGCGCTGCAGCGCGGCAACCTCGAGATGAGCACGATGACGACCTTCGAGGTCGAGCAGCAGATGCCCGAATACGGCGTCCTGAGCGCCGGCTACATCTTCCGCGACTACGACCACCTGGCCAAGGTGATGCGCGGCCCGATCGGCAAGGACTATTACGACGCGGTCGCCGCCAAGATGGGTATCCAGATCATCGAAGTGACCTACCTGGGCACGCGCCAGCTCAATCTGCGCGAAGCCAAGGACGTCAAGACACCAGCCGACCTGGCCGGCGTCAAGCTGCGCATGCCCGGTGGCCCCGGCTGGCTGGCGCTGGGCCGTGGCCTGGGCGTGAGCCCGACCCCGATGGCCATGCCCGAGGTTTACCTGGCGATCAAGACCGGCGCGGTCGATGGACAGGACAACCCGCTGTCGCTGACCAAGAACAACAACCTGCATGAAGTCACCAAACAGATCACGCTGACGTCGCACCTCGTGCAACCGGTGTTCTACGCCGTGGCCAAACCCTTCTGGGACAAGCTCTCGCCGGCGCAACAGGAGGCCCTGCGCAAGGCCGCGCGCGAGTCGAGCAAGTTCAACGACGACAACCGGATCGCTGAAGAGAAGGAACTGGGCGACTTCTTCGTCAAGGCCGGCCTGAAGGTCACGACACCGGACGTCGCAGCCTTTCGCGCCTCGGTCGACAAGCAGTACCAGGAGTCTGGCCTGGCCGCCAAGTGGCAGCCCGGCCTGAAGGAGAAGATCCAGGCGGTTCGGTAACACCGGACGAGGATGCAGATGCTGGCCTCCTGGCTGGCGCGCTTGCGCGCGCTGGCCGCCATCGTCACCACGCTGCTGTTTGCCGCGATCTTCGCGATCTTCCTGTTCGCGATCTTCATGCGCTACGTGCTGCAGCAGCCGGTGGCTTGGGCGGATGAACTCAACATCATCCTGCTGCTGTGGGTGATGTTCATCGCTGGCGCGCTGGTGCTGCGCGACAACGAACATGTGGCGTTCGACATCGCCTGGAACGCCGCACCACCGGCAGGCCGACGCGCCATGGGCATCATCGCCGCGCTGGCCTTCGGCGGTCTGTTCCTCGCCGCGCTGCCAGGCACCTGGAGCTACATCACCTTCCTGTGGCGCGAACGCACCACGGTACTCGAATGGCGGCTGGACTGGGTCTATGCCTGTTACCTGGTTTTCTTCATCGCCGTCATCATCCGTTTTGGCGCCCGACTGATCGGCCTGATCGGTCCGCGGTGGCGCGACCGGGTGGAGGATTGACATGAGCCTGGCCTTTGGAATCCTGTTGGCGGTGTTCGTCATCGGCGCCCTGTTGCGGGTGCCGCTGGCGATCTCGATGTTGTCCGCCGGCATGGCCTATCTGTTCGCCAGCGGCCAGGACGTCGGCCTGGCCGCCGACCAGGTGATGAACTCGATGTATGGCAGTTACGTGATGCTGGCCATTCCGATGTTCATCCTGGCAGCCAACGTCATGAACGCCGGCACCATCAGCGAGCGCTTGTGGTCGGCCGCCGACGTGGTGGTCGGGCGCATGCGCGGCGGCCTCGGGCAGGTCACGGTGCTGGTCAGCACGGTGTTCTCCAGCATGAGCGGCAGCGCCATCACCGACGCCGCCGGCCCGGGCATGGTGGCGATCAAGATGATGCGCTCGGTCGGCCACTACAAGCCCGGGTATGCGGTCGCCATCACCGCCGCCGCGGCCACCATCGCTCCCATCATCCCGCCGTCGATTCCCATGGTGCTGTATGCATTGCTCACCGGCACCTCCGTCAGTGCGATGTTCCTCGGTGGTGTCGTGCCCGGCCTGATGATGGCGCTGTCGCTGATGGTGGCCATCGCCGTGATGGCCAAACGCGAAGGCCTGCCCCTGGGCGACCGCCTGACGGGCGCGCAGACCTGGACCGCCATCCGCCGCGGCCTGCTGCCGCTGACACTGCCGGTGGTGCTGCTGGGCGGCATCTGGTCGGGCGTATTCACACCGACCGAGGCGGCGGCGGTCGCGGCGTTCTACGCCTTGATCCTGGCCGGTATCGTCTACCGCGCATTGGGCTGGCGTGGCCTGTTCGCGGTATTTGCCGAGTCGATGCGCCAGTCGGCCGTGGTGATGATCCTGATTGCCGGCGCATTCGTCGTCAACTATGCCGTCACAGCCGAACAACTGGCGCTGGTGCTGGTCGGCTGGATCGAGGCGCAGAATCTGAACGCCCTGCAATTCCTGCTGCTGGCCAATCTGATGTTCCTGCTGCTGGGCTGCATGCTCGACACCGGCGTGTTGTTGCTGGTGGTGCTGCCGACCCTGATGCCCGCCGTGCGCCTGCTCGAGATCGACCCGGTGCATTTCGGCGTCGTGGCGATCGTCAACTTCATGATCGGCCTGATCACGCCGCCGTATGGGCTGCTGCTGTTCGTCCTGTCTTCGCTGGCTGCAGTGCCGCTCAAGGACATCTTTGCTCAGGTCTGGAAGCTGTTGATTCCGCTGCTGCTGGTCTTGCTGCTGCTGGTGTTGTTTCCGCAGCTGGTGTTGTGGCTGCCACGGCTGGCCGGTTATGGAGGATGAGATGGCCCGCACCGACAGCGCGACGGACAACCCGCCAGTGGCCTTCGTCACCGGCGCGGCTCAGGGGATCGGCCTGGCGACCGTGGAACGGCTGGCGCAGGACGGGTTCCGGGTCGTGGCGATGGATCGCAACGCCGCGCTGTTGGCGCAGCAGGTGCAGCGGCTGCACGGCCTGGGCCTGGACGTGGCGGCAGCTGTCGCCGACGTGTGCGACCGCGCAGCGGTCGTCGCAGCCATGCAATCGCAGCGGCGCATCGATGCCATGGTCTGCGCCGCCGGCATCTACAACGACGTGCAACTGCTGGACCTGACCGAACAGGCGTTCCGGCAGATGCTCGACGTCAACGTCATCGGTACCTTCATTCCGGCGCAGGAGGCGGCCCGGCGCATGCAGCCCGGCGGACGTATCGTCACGGTCTCGTCGCGCGGCGCGCTGGGCGGAACCCGTTTTGCGCACTATGTTGCATCCAAGGCAGCGGTGATCGGCCTGACCCGCGCCATGGCGATGGAATTGCGCGGCAGGCAGATCGCCGTCAACTCGGTCGCGCCCGGCTTCACCGACACGCCGATGACCCGCTCCGCACCCGAGGAGATGTTCGCGGCCTGGGAAGCACTCGAGCCTGGCGGCAAAGCGGCAACGCCGGACCTGATCGCCAACGCCATCGCCTTTCTGGCGTCCCCGTCGACGCAATTCATCACTGGCCAGACCTTGTTCGTCGATGGCGGCAAGTCGCTGGGCGGACTGGGTATCTGAATGGCGGTGCCATGGCGGTCCTGATCACCGGCGCGGGCGTCATCGGTTGCCATACCGCCAGGCTGCTCGCGGCACGCGGCACGACAACGCTGCTGCTGGATCTGCAGCCGGCGCATGCTGCGATTCGCACCATCGTCGATGACCCGCGGGTGTCGGTCGTCACGGGCGACGTGACCGACGCCGCCATGCTAGAGCGCCTGGCGGGGGACAACGGCATCGAGGCCATCGTGCACACCGCCGCCTTGTTGTCGACCGCGATCCGCAAGGATCCGCTGGCCGGCATCCACGTGAATGTCATGGGCACGGCCCATGTGCTCGAAGTCGCGCGCCGCCGCCAACTGCGCCGCGTCGTGCTGGCCAGTTCGAGCACGGTGGGTTACCAGGCCTTCGGAGATTTCACCGGCGCTGCATTTCCGGAAGACTTCGCGATGCACTACCTGCGCCACCGGCCGCAATCGATCTACGTCGGCACCAAGGTGGCCGGCGAGTATCTGGCGCTGCTGTACCGCGACCTGTACGGCCTGGGTGTTGTCGCGTTACGGTACGCCGCGGTCGTCAGCGCCTGGAGCGGGCCGGGCACGTCGGTGCCGGGCAAGGTGTTGTCCAGTCTGCTGCTGCCCGCGCGGCGCGGCGAAACAGCCCACATCGACGACCCCTACACGGTCTGGTTGGGTGGAGAGGAGTTCATCGATGCGCGTGATTGCGCACGCGCGAATGTCGCCGCACTCGACGCTGCCGCGCCCGCCCAGGGCGTCTACAACATCGGCATCGGCCGCTTGTCCAGCTTCGATGACTTCGTCGACGCCGTACGCCTGTCGTATCCTGCGCTGCGGGTGCAACTCGCGGTGCAGCCGGCCGGTGGTTTCGCCGGTTTTGCGCATGTGCGCAGCGCCGCATCCGACATTTCCGCCGCCGCTCGCGAACTGGGCTGGACACCCGCCTATTCGCTCGCCGACGCCATCACCCACTACGCGCCCTTGCTGGACTGAGAGCCACGCGCCGCGCGACCCAGCCCATGACCATACCTGCCTTCGTCGACCCCGACCACCAGCCACCGATGCCATTCCAGGCGGCCGAAGACTATGCCGTCACCGTCATGAGCTGGGCGCAGGAAACCCTGCCAGATGATGTGGTGGAGACACGCGACCTGGCCTACGGTGACGACCGGCTGCAACGATACGACGTGTACGCGCCGCGCGGCGCCCGCAATACGCCGGTGCTGGTGTTCTGGCACGGCGGCGGCTGGACCAACGGCTACCGCGACTACACGCGATTCATGGCACCCCATGTGACCCGCCTGGGCATGGTGCTGGTGGCACCGTCCTACCGGCTGACGCCAGCACACCGGATGCCGGCACCGCTCGACGATTGCCTGGCCGTGCTCGGCGCATTGTCCCGGGACATCGGCGCACTTGGCGGCGCAGCCGACCGACTCTACCTGTCCGGGCATTCGGCCGGGGGCCACCTGGCCACGATGACCGCGTTGCGGCACGACCGCTGGGCCGGCGCCGGCATGCCGGCGCATGCGATTCGAGGCTGCCTGCCGATCAGCGGCATCATGGATCTGTACCATCCCGCGCCCGCGCCGGGCAGCCTGGAGGAACGGGTCTACACCACGGTGCTGGCCGATCCGGACCAGGATGCGGTGATGAGCCCGCTGTGCTGGAGCGTCGGCAACCGGGTACCGTTCCTGCTCAGCCACGGCGAGCGTGACAGCGAACGGGTGATCCGCTCGAACCGGCGCCTGTTTGCGCTGCTGCAATTGCAGCCCGGCCCAGTGCGCCATGCAGTGCAGGCCGGCCGCGACCATTTCCAGACCCACAGCGACTTGCGCCGGGCCGACCACCCCTGGTACAACAGCCTGCGGCAGCTGGCCGGAACCGGCATCCGGTGACCCGGGACCCGGGACCCGCGCCGAGCGGGTATGCTGGCGCCCTGCACTCGACAAACCCGACACGGGAGACAACACCATGCCCAGCCTGTTTGACCCCGAACAACGCGCCCAATACGCACGTGACGGTTACCTGATCGTACGTTCCTTGTTCGACACCGAGGAGATCGGCCTGCTGCGCACCGCCATGGAACAAGACCCGCACCTGCGCGCAAGCCTGTACGAGCGCAAGGACGCGCAAGGCAAGTCCACCCGCATGGCCTTGTGGAACCATCCTGGCGACAGCGTCTACGGGCTGGCGGCGCGTTCGCGGCGTGTCGTCGACACGATGGAGGACATGCTCGGCGGCGAGGTCTACCACTACCACTCGAAACTGACGGCCAAGGAGCCTTTCGACGGTGGTGCCTGGGAATGGCACCAGGATTACGGCTACTGGTACCACAACGGCTGCATGTACCCATACATGGGCAGCGTCATGGTCGCGCTCGACCGCGCCAACCGCGACAACGGCTGCCTGCAGGTGCTGCGCGGTTCGCACCTGGCGGGCCGGGTCGACCACGGTGTGTTGCCGGGCGAACAGGTCGGTGCCGACATGCGCCGGGTCGAGCAGATGCTGCAACAGATGGAGCGGGTCTACGTGGAACTCGAACCCGGCGACGGTCTGTTCTTCCATGCCAACCTGATGCACCGATCGGACCAGAACCGCTCGCCGAACCGGCGCTGGACAGTGCTGTTCTGCTTCAACGCGGCGCGCAACAACCCCTACCTGGAACACCACCACCCGCAATACACTCCGCTGCACAAGGTCGATGACGACGCGGTGCGGCGCGCCGGCGTCAAGCTCGCGCCCGAGGGCAGTGACCACTTCCGCAAGCAGTCGGCCAACCCACCGGAGTTGACGCGCCGGTTCTGACTCCACGGCGCGCTGGGCTGGCATCCGACTCAGCCAGCGGCGCGCAGACGCACCACCAGCGCGCGCAGGTCGGCGCGTTGCGCCAGTGCCGGGTCGTGGTGGGTGCTGCGCTCGCGCACGATACGCTCGAGCATGGCCGGCTGCGGCGTCAAGGGGCCGAAGAAACGGGGCTCCGTGGCGTGGGCGATCAGCAAGGTGGGGAAATTCTCGACCTCGATCGGGTCGAGCAGATCGGCCTGGTCTTCGACATCGACCCACACAAATCGCATGCCCGGGAACCGCTCGCGGACCAGGGTGAACACGCGATCGTAATCGCGGCACACACCGCACCACTGGGCGCACAGGCATACCACCAGGACTTGCGGATCTGACACGTCATGAGAGGCGGCGGCCGGCCGCACAGAAGGATAGCAACAGACGGCATGCTAGCAGGGGCAACTCGCGAGCGCCGGGGCGGGCACAATGTAATCATGACGAAACGCCGGGCCGCTCCCAAGTTTCCTCGCACCCCCCCGGGGGGCCTGGCGAAGCCAGGGCTGGGGGCGTTGACGAAACGCCGGGCCGCTCCCAAGTTTTCTCGCACCCCCCCGGGGGGCCTGGCGAAGCCAGGGCTGGGGGCGATCTCAAACCAGGGCACGAGGGTTGCGGCCCGAATCAACCCCGGAGAGTGCCGATGAAGATCGTTCCCCTGTCACCCACCATCGGCGCGCGGATCGATGGCGTGAACCTGTGCGAGGCGCTCGACGAGCAGTCACGCGACGCGCTGCGTGGCGCGTTGCTGGCGCACCATGTGCTGTTTTTCGAGAATCAGCCGGTCACGCCCGCGCAACACCGCGCGCTGGCCCAGCGGTTCGGTGCGCTGCATATCCACCCGATCTACCCGCGGGTGCCGGATGTGCCAGAAATCATCGTGCTCGACACCGACGCGGACAACCCGCCGGACAACGACAACTGGCATACCGACGTCACCTTCATCCAGACGCCGCCGATGGGCTCGCTGTTGTCGGCGCGCCAGCTGCCGCCACACGGCGGCGACACCTTGTGGTCAAGCAACATCGCGGCCTGGGAGGCCTTGTCGATGCCGATGCGGCGCATGCTCGACGGACTGAACGCCGAACACGACATGGTCAAATCGTTTCCGGCGCACCGTTTCGCGCGCACGCCCGACGAACGCATCACCTGGGAGGCGGCCTGCAAGGCCAATCCGCCGGTTGTGCATCCGGTGGTACGCACCCATCCAGAGAGCGGGCGCAAGGGCCTGTTCGTCAGCGAGGGCTTCACGACCCGCATCCTGGAGCTGACGCTGGCCGAAAGCGACGCCATGCTGCGCCTGCTGATCACCCACGGCGCGCGGCCCGAGTTCACGGTGCGCTGGCGCTGGAAGGTGGGTGACTTCGCGTTCTGGGACAACCGACTGACCCAGCACTATGCGGTCGCCGACTACCTGCCGCACCGGCGCGTGATGCACCGGGCAACCATTCTCGGCGACCGACCCTTTTAACCTACAAGCGGCAGTCGATCGCTTGATTTGCGCTGGCAACGCAGATGAACAGTGACAATTTTGGCCGTGCGCCAGTTGCTGAACTTCCTGGCCGAGAACCTGCGCCGCGAGAGTGCGCCGCCGCCCTGATGCTCAGGCGCCTGCGGCCGGCGCGGGGCGCATCAACTCGCGCGCCAACCGCACCGGAAAGTGTTGCCGGATGGCGTCGTCGATGTCGGCCGGAATATGCGAGGGGAAATGGCTGGCCAGGATCCCCCGCAGCTTGCCAGCGGCGCGCTCGACCAGGTCCGGCCGGCCCTGCTCGGCCCACTGGTTGGGGCTGGAGCGATCGCCAACGAGCGGGTACAGGTAGTCGCGCTGCATCAGTTTCAGCGTCTGTTCAGCGCCCAGGTAGTGACCGGGGCCTCCCAGGCAGACCTGGCGCATCGTGTCGAGCGAAATCGTCTCGTCGTTGACTTCGATGCCGCGAATGGTGCGCTGCACCGCGCCGATCAGGTCGTTGTCGATCAGCAGGCTCTCGAGCGAGAAACCCATCAGGCTGGCCATCATGCCGGCCGACTCGTAGATCAGGTTGGCGCCGCTGTTGCCCACCAGCGCATGGTTGTAGGCACGCTCCATGCCGCATTGGGCGTCGGGCAGCTTGGCATCGGTCATGCCCGACGCGGTACCGCCGGTGAGGTCGTAAAAGCGTGACATCTGGGCGCTGGCTGCCGACAGCAGGGCCTGCTCCGGGCTGCCACCCGACATCGCGCCGGTGCGCAGATCGGACACGAAGCACCAGGTGCCGAAAATGGCGGTCGCCTTGGGCGCGATGGCATTGACATAGACCAGGCCGGCCAGGCATTCGGCCACCTCCTGCACCAGCGCAGCCGCCAGCGATGCCGGCGCGGTGGCACCCGCCTGTCCGGCCGAGAGCAGCAGCACCGGCATGCCGCCGCGCACGGCCACCTCCATGCATTTGCAGGCGTCGAACGCGAACTTCATCGGGGGTACGACGAAGCAATTGGACTGGCTGACGAAAGGCCGCGCGCGCCACTTGTCCTCGCCGCCGGCGATCAGGTGCAGCATCTGCAGGCTCTGCTCGACATGTTCGGGCGAGACCCAACTCGAGCCAACGTGTTTGGTCGTACCCATCACCGACGCATAACAGGTGTTGAAATCCATCTCGGCCGGATCGGTCAGCTCGCGGCACACCACCGAGCGCTGGAAGAAATGCAGGTGTTCGAGCGTATCGACGACGCGGGCGATGTTGTAGAGGTCCTGCGTCGTCGAATCGCGGTATTCGCCGGTCTTGGCTTCGACCATGTGCACCGCGGCGCCGGCCGTGCCGAAGTAGACCTTCGAGCCCCACGGCTCCATGTCGTATTTCGGGTCCTGCGCATGCAGCACGAAATGGCGCGCTGCGTTGGCGATCGTGTCCTCGACCAGGGCCCTGGGAAACAACAACCGCCCGGCATCGGTCAACCTGGCGCCGGCGCGGGTCATCAGTTCGATGCCGCTGTCGGGCGCGTCGGCGAAGCCGATGGTCTCGAGCGCGTCCAGCGCGGCGTTGTGGATCTTCCTGACGTCGGCGTCACTCAGCGGCTGGTAACGCCCCCCCTCCATGCCCGGGCGTACCGGGCGCATGCTCTCGGGCAACGGTGCGGCCCGCGCGGCGCGGCGGGCTTCGCGGGCGCCGCCGCGGCGCACGACTGTTTCTGCGGTATCGCTCATGTCAAGCTCCTGGTCTTTTTCGGTGATGGATTTCGTGCGGCGTCAGGCCCGCAGACGCTCGTTGCGCGGATCGAACAGCGGCTCCGACTGGACCGTGGCCGGCAGCATCTGCCCCAGGACGTTGACCTGCACGCGGGTGCCCGGAGTCGCGTTGGCGGCGCGCACATAGGCCAGCGCGACGCTTTTTTGGAGCGTGTGGCTCCAGACCCCGGAGGTGGTCAGGCCGATGTTGGTGTCGCCATCGAAGACCTGCGCACAATACGGTGCCTCGGCGACGCCGGGCGCATCGAAGGTCAGCGGCACGAACCGTTGCGCCGGGCCACGCGCGATCTCGTCCCGCAAGGCCTGCTTGCCGACGAAATCGGCCGCCTTGTCGGCCGCAACAAAACGGTCAAGCGAGGCTTCAAGTGGCGTGTAGCCGCTTTCCAGGTCGCTCTTCCAGCCGCGATAACACTTGTCCACCCGCAGGCTGTCCATCGCGTACATGCCGAAGTCGCGGATGCCCAGCGGCTCCCCGGCGCTCCAGACGGCGTCGTACAGGGCCGCCATCACCCCGACCGGCGCGTGCAACTCCCAGCCCAGCTCGCCAACATAGTTGACGCGCAGCGCCAGCACCGCACCGGCGACGGTCCCGATCGTGCGCGCACCGAGCCACGGGAAAGCGGCATTGGACAAATCGGCGTCCGTCACCTGCGCGAGCACCGCGCGCGCGCGCGGGCCGACGACGATCAGCGTGCCGGATTCGCTTGATCGGTCATGCACCGTGACCGAGCCGTCGGTCGGCAAGCCGGTCTGCAGCAGGTCCATGTCGTGTGTTGCGGCAATCGCCGCGCTGATGATGTGGAAATGGTCCTCGCCCAGCCGGGTGACCGTGAACTCGCTGAGCAGCTTGCCGGTGGGCGTCAGCGCGTAGGCCAGCGACAGCCGCCCCACGGCCGGCAACTTCGAGCAGG
>CAZADK010000040.1:1880-14199 GCA_964483855.1 uncultured Rhodoferax sp. | reverse complement strand
CCGAACACGATGCTGTAGTACTGGCAATATTTCAGTACCTTGGGGTCCTTGAGCAACTGAAGCTGGTCGCGAAATCTCGTTGTCGGCGGAACCAGATGGGCCGGGTCGCTGTAGCTGAAGAACCAGAACAGCACGACAGTGACCAGCATGATGACGGCGTAGACCTGCGGCACCATGGCCCAGCCGAATGCCACCAGGATGGCGGGTGCGATGAACTTGTTGACCGCAGCGCCCGAGTTTCCGGCGCCATACACCCCCATCGCGAAACCTTGTTGGCCCTTCGGGAACCAGCGCGCCACATACGGCGTCCCGACGGAGAACGAGCCGCCGGCCAGGCCGACGAACAGGCCGATGACCAGGAACTGCCAGAACTGCGTGGCGTAGGCCATGAGCCAGATCGCCGGCACGGTGGCGGCCATCAGCAGCGTCATCACGATACGGCCGCCATAACGGTCGGTCCAGATGCCCAGCGGCACGCGCGACAAGGCGCCCGTGAGCACCGGTGTCGCCGTCAGCAGCCCGAATTCGGTGGCGTTCAGTCCCAGCGTCTTCTTCAGCGGAATGCCGATGACGCCGAACATCATCCACACCATGAAGCAGACGGTGAAGGCCAGCGTGCTGATGATCAGCACCGACAAGGCCTGTCCTTTGCGGGTCATGTGGTCTCTCCTTTGTGCATGCCATCACTCTAGGTTTGGCAGCCCCGGCGCACCATCCTCCTGATGGTGTGTCCGGGCCGGGGAGAGGAACTACGGCCAGTGCGGCCGCCCTCGTTCTGTCGAACTACCGCGGGGCCTGATCGGCCCCGGATTGATCTGGATCAAAGCAGGCCGCTCTCGGAGGCCATCACGGCCGCATGCACCCGCGTACTGACGTCGAGCTTGCGCAGGATGTGCTGCACATGGATCTTCACCGTGGTCTCGGCAATCGCGAACTGGCGCGCGATCTCCTTGTTGCTGGCGCCGGCGGTGATGGCGCGCAGGATGTCGAACTCGCGCGGCGTCAGCGAATCCAGCGGCGATACCGGCTTGGGGTCCGCCGCCGCACCCACTTGTCCGTCGGCAGCGCTGCGATACGCCGACACCAGCTTTCCAGTCATCTCGGGTGCGATGACATGTTCGCCGACCATGGCGCGGTTGATCGCGTCGGTCAGCGCATCGCCTTCCATGGTCTTGAGCAGATAACCGTTGGCACCGTTGCGCAGCGCCGTTGCCAGGTCGATGCTGTCCTCGCTGACGGTGAGCATGAGGATACGCGAGCGGGGTGCTGCTTCGCGCAGTGCGGGAATCGCGTCCACGCCATCTACCCCACCGAGATGGTTGTCGAGCAGGATCACGTCGGGTTGCAATTCGCGTGCGCGCCGCTGCGCCTGCCCGGCATCGGAGGCGTCCCCGACGACCTTGTGACGCGGGTCGCGTGTCAGCAAGGCGGTCAGGCCGCGCCGGAACAGCGTGTGGTCATCCACGATCAGGATGCGGATCGTACCGGGTGCTCGCTCGGACATGGTGTGTGCCGGCAGGGCTGCGAATGTCAGGCCGACGCGGTAGCTGCGACCTCGGCCGCTGCGTCATGTGCCTCGGCTGGTGCCACCGTTTCCGTGGGCAGTTGCAGTATCACCGTGGTGCCACGTCCGAGGCTGCTGTGCACCTCGAGCTCGGCGCCGATACGTTCAGCGCGCTCGCGCATGATGCGCAGCCCGACATGGGTCTCGTCGTGTTCACCAAGGACGGTGTCAAAGCCGCCGCCATCGTCGCGGATTTCGAAGCGCCAGTGGGGTTGCTGGCGCACATCGAGCCAGACCCGACGCGCCTGCGCATGCTTGCGGATGTTGGACAAGGCCTCCTGCACGATGTGCAGCACCTGTATCTGCCGGTCGGGCGCCAGCGGCATGCCTTGACCCTCGATGTGCAGGCTGGTGGGCACGTCGCTTTGCAACTCGAACTTGCGCAGCGTGGTCCTGAGTGCCGGTTCGATGTCTTCGGTATTGGTCCGGGTGCGGAAATGCATCAGCAATTCGCGCACGTCGGCGTAACTCTCGCGCACGCCGGTATCGATCTCCTGCAGCACCGCCTTCGCTTGCCCGGGGTCGTCCTGTGCCAGTGCGTCCTGCATCAGCTGCACCTGGATTCTCAGGAAGGCCAGCGACTGCGCGATCGAGTCGTGCAACTCGCGGGCGATGAAGCTGCGCTCCTGTGCGACTGCCGACTCGCGCTCGAGTGCGTGCAGGCGGATGTTCTCCATCGCTGCAGCCAGGTGGGCGGTGAGGGCTTCGAGCAGGGACTGGTCGGACGGCGAGATGCCTCGCTGTGCATGGAAAAACAGGTCGACCTCGCCCATCAGCCGCTCGTGCAGGCGGATCGGGATCGATACGATGGTCTCGAAACCGGCCTGGCTGCAAGGCAGCATGCGCGCGGTAGCGATCGAGCGGATCGGGATCACGCGCAGACCCGGTGGTGCGTCGGTCGAGCCGCAGTGACAGGCGTCGGCGTCCACGCAGTGTTCAGCCTCGATCAGGCTGGCGGGCAGGCCTTCGGAGGCCAGCATCAGGTAGCGTGCATTGGCCTCGTCCGACCAGCGCAGGGCGACTGCGTCCGCATGCGCGATCGGACGCAGACGCTGCACAAAGCCTTGGGTCAGGTTTTGCAGGCTGGTGGCCTTGGCGACCAGGCTGGTGATGCTGTACAGCGCCTCGAGCCGCTCGCGTTTCTCCTGCAACTCGGTGGTCTTGTCCGCCACGCGCGCCTCCAGCGTCTGGTACATGGATTGCACATGCGCCGCCATGCCATTGAAACCCTCGGCCAGCGTGCCGAACTCGTCACTGCTGGTGCGGTTCACCCGTGCCGAGAAGTCGCCACCCTGGATGCGTTCAATCGCCTGTTTAAGCAGACCCAGTGGCTCGAGCACGAACAGGTATCCGGTGTACACCAGTACCGCCGTGCCCACGACCGCCAGCGCCATCGTGAACAATTGGGCCAGATGCAGCAGGGCAGTCCAGCGTGACATGTGCGCTTCGATGGCATGCACCCAGGCGTCGATCGCCTCCACGAACTGGCCGGTCTCGTTCTGCAAAGCCACCCAGTCGCCGCCGGCTCCGTTGATCCACCGTTCGCGGTAAAGCGCCCAATCGCGTTGTACCGTTATAAAACGAGCGCGCACGGTGTCGTCCCAAGGCACGAACAGCGGGCGCTCCGGGTCGCCGAACCGCAGGGTTTCCAGGCTGCGGGAAAATTCCTGCGCCTGCATGCGCAGGTGTTGCGGTTGGTCGGTGCCGACCGACAAGGACATACGGTAGGCCTGCATGCGCAGGCGACCGGCTTCGTTCACCGCGGCCGCGCCCCCTTCGAGCTGCCAGGAGACCCACAGGGTCACGCCAATCGCCATCACCGCCAGCAACAGGAACGGTGCGGCGACCAGCGTCAGCTTGGTGCCGAGGTTCCAGTGCCGTTGCGCTGTCATTGCTGGCGGGCGCATCGCTCGCGTCGCAGCGTGTCAGGGCGTCCGTTCGAAGATCGCGGCAATGCCCTGTCCGCCGCCGATGCACATGGTCACCAACGCATAACGGCCCTGGATCCGTTGCAGCTCGTACAAGGCCTTGACGGTGATCAATGCGCCGGTCGCGCCGATCGGATGGCCGAGCGAGATACCGGAGCCGTTCGGGTTGACCTTGGCCGGATCGAAACCCAACTCCCGGGTGACAGCACACGCCTGCGCGGCAAAGGCCTCGTTGGCCTCGATGACGTCCAGGTCACTGACCGTGAGTCCGGCCTTCTCCAGCGCCTTCTGGGTCGCCGGCACCGGACCCATACCCATGTATTTCGGATCGACTCCGGCGTGGGCATAAGCCACCAGGCGAGCCATCGGCTTGAGCCCCCGTTTGTCGGCCTGTGCGCGCTCCATCAGCACCACGGCAGCTGCCGCGTCGTTGATGCCGGACGCGTTGCCGGCGGTAACGGTGCCGTTTTCCTTCAGGAACGCCGGCTTGAGCTTGGCCATGTCGGCTGCGGTGCAGCCGGGACGGAAATGCTCGTCGGTGTCGAAGCTGACCTCGCCCTTGCGCGTTTTCTGCACGATCGGCAGGATCTGCTCCTTGAAATGTCCGGCCTGGGTCGCGCGTTCGGCGCGGTTGTGGCTCTCCACCGCCAACGCGTCCTGTTCCTCGCGGGTGATGGACATCCTGGCGGCGATGTTCTCGGCCGTCACGCCCATGTGGATCTTGTGAAACGGGTCGTGCAGCGCGCCGATCATCATGTCGATCATCGTGCTGTCGCCCATGCGTGTGCCCCAGCGGTTGGTCAGGCTGGCGTACGGCGCGCGGCTCATGTTTTCGGCGCCGCCGCCGATGGCGATATCGGTATCGCCCAGCGCGATGGCCTGCGCGGCCGATACGATCGCCTGCAGGCCCGACCCGCACAGCCGGTTGACGTTGAAGGCCGGTGTGCCCTGTCCGCAACCACCGTCCAGCGCGGCTACCCGCGACAGGTACATGTCGCGTGGCTCGGTGTTGACCACGTGGCCGAACACCACGTGCCCGACCTGTTCACCCTCGACCTTGGCCCGGGCCAGGGACTCGCGCACCACCCTGGCTGCCAGCTCGCAAGGGGGCACCTCTTTCAGTGCGCCCCCGAAGGTTCCGATGGCGGTGCGCACTGCGCTGACGACGACGACTTCACGGCTCATGAACGGTTCTCCCGAAACGGATGGATTGAACCTCGGAGTTTGCCCCAATGTCGTCGTTTCGTGTCGTCTTCAGATTGATGTAGGTCAAGCAGCGGCACATTGCGCGAGCCCGCTGACCTCGCCAGCGTTCGGGTCTGGATGGCCTCAGGCCACCACAACGATGGGAAAACGGGCGCGCAGGCCATCCGACGCCGGTTCGAATGCGACCGTCAGTGCCTCGCGATCGGCCTCGCGCAGGCCACGCCACAGGAAGTCCCGGTTGTTGCCCGGGTCGCCCTGCACGTACATCTGCGTGGTCAGCAACTCGCGCGCGCCGAGCCGGACCTTGACGTGGATATGGGGTGTACGGCCACCGTAGGCCACCGGCCGGATGGTGCGAAACCGGTAGCGACCATCCGCATCGGCCAGCATGGCGCCAAAACCCTGGAACGCGCGGTCGGCCCGTGCTCCGTCGCCGGGGTGGTCGTAGTGCCCATTGGCGTCGCATTGCCAGATCTCGACGCGCGCGCCGGCCACCGGTTCACCTGCCAGGTTGCTGACGCTGCCCTCGAGCCACGCGGGTTCGCCCTGGGCGTAACGCAGCGCGCCGTTGTCGAGCAAGTTGGCGTCCTGGTCGCGTGGCAGCTGGATCGGGTAGAACGGGCCTTCGCTCTGGCGTGGCGTGAGCCGCCGCGCCGCCGTCTGGGCGTGAGCGCCGATCCAGATCGCGGGCAGTGCGACGCAAGCCGCGGCGATGGTTCGGCGGGTCAGGCGCTGTGGTAGGTCGGGCAGTGGCATAGTGGTCTTTCGAAATGTTACCGGTAGGAGGTGCCCATACCGGCAGGAGTTCCCGGTTTGTCGGCGGGCGAAACCACAGCACGTTGCGCCGAAACAAACCGAAACACAGGGAAACCGGCGTGAAAGGACTTTTGTTGGCCGCGCCGGCACCATGGAGACGTGTTCAACCCAACCTGAAGAGAGGAAAATTCATCATGCAACCATGGATCAAACGCAGCCTGATCGGCCTGATGGGCGCCGGTATCGTGCTGGGCGGCCTGAGTGCTTGCGGCGAGCGCCACGAACGCCATCAAATGGGTGGCGAGTACGAAGGCCGGTATACGCAGAAGATGATCGACCGGGTCAGCAGCGAGCTTGCGCTCACCGACGCACAGCGCCAGCAACTGGTACTGCTGAGCGAACGGGTGCGCGAACAGCGCAAGGCACTCGTCGGCTCGACGACGGACCCGCGTGCCGCAGTGCAGTCGCTGGTGGCCGGAGCGAAGTTCGACCGTACGCGGGCGCAGGCCATCGTGAGTGAGAAGACCCAGGCACTGCAAGCTGGCAGCCCCGGTGTGGTCTCGGCGACCGCGGATTTCTTCGACAGCCTGGATCCGCGGCAGCAGCAGAAGCTGCGCGACCATCTGCAAAAGCGCCATCGCTGGTTCGGCCACGGCTGATGCAGCAGGCGGTGGGACAATGCGGTATGTCCAGGATCCTGCTCATCGACGACGACGCCGAACTGGGTCCGCCGCTGGCCCGGTACTTCCAGCGCTTCGAGCTGGAGCTGGCGACGGCGGCTCGTCCGAGCGAGGGTCTGGCGCTGTTGCGTTCGGGGCGTTTCGAAGCGGTCATCCTGGACGTGATGTTGCCCGAAATGGACGGCTTTGCGCTGTGCCGCACGATACGCGCCGAAAGCGACATCCCGATCATCATGCTGACCGCGCGCGGCGAGTTGACCGATCGGGTCGTCGGCCTGGAACTGGGGGCTGACGACTACCTGCCCAAACCGTTCGAGCCGCGCGAACTGGTGGCGCGGGTCCAGACCATCTTGCGCCGCCAACGTACTTCCGGCGGCACGCGGCGACTGCAATTCGACGGGCTGGAACTCGACCTGGACACACACATGGTGCTGCGCCAGGGCGAGCCGATGGCCCTGACGGGCGCCGAGTTCGCTCTGCTGGCCCTGCTGGCGCGCGAGAGCGGCAAGGTTGTGTCGCGCGACGACATCCTGAATCACCTGCGCGGCCATGAGGCCGACATCTACACCCGTGCGGTGGACATCCTGGTGAGCCGGCTGCGCAAGAAGCTCGATCCGCTCGATTGCATCCGCACCGTGCGCAATGCCGGCTATGCGCTGGCCATCGGCCGTGCCTGAGCCGCGCCGGGACGGCTGGCACCGACGCGCGCATTCGGCGCTGCGCCACTCGCTGCGGGTGCGGCTGGTGATCGTTTTCCTGCTGCTGGCGCTGGGCCTGTCGGTGATCTTCCTGGCCGCGACGCAGCGCGCCATCGGCGTCGGTTGGCGGCTCGCGGTGGCGCCGCTGGTGACCGATTACGTCGACCGGCTGGTCGCCGAGATCGGAACGCCTCCCAGCATCGAGCGCGCGCTGGTGTTGACTCGGCGCCTGCCGGTATCGGTGCGTATCGATGGGCCGGGGGTGCAGTGGCGCTCGCATCCGGATCGGGAAGACCGTGAGTGGGACGACCGGGATGGCCGCCGGCATGACGATGCGCCGCGGTTGCTGGAGCGCCAGACCAGCGACGGGCACCGCATATTGCTGGGGCTTGGTGACCTGTCCTGGCGCAGCCAGCCACGGGTGTTCGGCATGACCTCGCTGCTCGCCGCATTGCTGGTGATCGGGCTTGCCTACGCCTATGTGCGCCGCCTGCTGCGTCCGATCGACGATATCCGGGTCGGCGTGCAGCGTTTCGGGCGCGGCGAATTCGATGTGCCGATCCATGTGCGGCGCCGCGACGAGCTCGGTGACCTGGCCGGTCAGATCAACACCATGGCTGCCGACCTGCGGCACATGCTCGACGGCAAGCGAGCCCTGCTTCTGGCCATCAGCCACGAGTTGCGCTCGCCACTGACACGGGCACGGTTGAACACCGAACTGCTGCCCGAATCGGAGGAAACCCGGTCCAGCCGCGACGCCTTGCTGCGCGATCTGGCACTGATGCGCGACCTGATCAGCGACCTGCTCGAGGGCGAGCGTTTGTCCGGGTCGCACGCGCCCTTGCACCGCGAACCGGTGGACCTGCGCGAACTGGTCGATGGCATGCTGCGTGCGCATGCGGATCTGGCCAGGTTCCGCGTGCAGCTTGCGACCGATCTGCCACTGGTCGATGCCGATCCGGTGCGGCTGCAGCTGGCCCTGCGCAACCTGATGGACAACGCGCTGCGCCATGGTGGCGCCGTGCAGCCGCCCACTTTGTCGATCCGCCGTCATGGTGAAGATGGTGTGCAGCTGACCGTGCGTGACCTCGGTCCGGGCGTCGAAGCGTCGCAGCTGGAGCATCTCGGCGAGGCGTTCTTCCGCACCGATCAGGCCCGCCGGCGTGAGACCGGCGGGGTGGGATTGGGATTGCATCTGGCATGCCTGGCCGTGCAGGCGCACGGTGCCACGCTGCGGTTTCGCAACACCAATCCCGGGTTGGAGGCAAGCTTCGAATTGCCGGCGCAGCGTTGACGGGGTGTGTTGCGGGTTGTCCTGGGGGCGGAAATGACGCAGTCATTTCCTGGGGGGCTCAGAAGTCGGGGCCGCTCGAGAACCGCAGCGCCTCTCCGCTGTCCGGGTGCTCGAAACCGATCTGTGTTGCGTGCAGCATCAGCCGGCTGGCCGTGCGCGGCGACCCCGCCAGGGTATACAACGCATCGCCGACGATCGGGTGGCCAATGGCCAGCAGGTGCACGCGCAACTGGTGCGAGCGTCCTGTCACCGGCTCGAGCTCCAGCCGCGTCCAGTCGTCGCCGGCAGGGCCGATCACCCGCCAGCGCGTGAGGCTGGGCTTGCCGGTCTGCGCGCAGATGATGCGGCGCGGCCGGTTCGGCCAGTCGACGGCGATGGGAAGGTCGATTTCGCGCCAGGGTCCCGGTTGCGCGTCCGGCTGGCCGTGTACCAGTGCCTGATACCGTTTGTGCACCCGGCGTGCCGCAAACGCCTGGCTCAGCTGGCCCTGGGCCCGTGCGCCGCGGGCCATCAGCATCAAGCCGGAGGTCGCCATGTCGAGCCGGTGCACGATGCGCGCGTCCGGGTACGCAAGCTGGACGCGCGCGCTCAGGCAATCCTGCTTGTCTTCACCGCGCCCGGGCACACTGAGCATGCCGGCGGGCTTGTCCAGCACCAGCACAGCGGCATCGGCGTGGAGCACGGACAGCACGCGCTCAGTCCGGCTTTTTGCCCAGTATCAGCTTTTGCACGATGTCGCACAATTCCTCGACATCGTTGGGCTTGTGAATCAGGGCGCCTGCGCCTTCGGCAAAGGCCTGCTGCTCGATCTCGGGCGTGACATAGCCCGATGCCAGCGCCACCGGCAGGTCGGGGCGCACCTCGCGTGCCTCCCGCAGCAGGTCGATGCCGCAAAAGCCGGGCATGTTGTAGTCGGTCACCAGCAGGTCGAACTCCTGCGGTCGCTCACGCAGCGCGACCGAGGCCAGATGCGGATCGGAGAACGAGCTGACGCGAAAACCCTTGCGCGTAAGCACTCGCTCGACCAGGTAAACCAGCGCCTCGTCGTCGTCCACATACATCACGTGTTTGCCGTTGCCCTGCACCGAGCTGCTGAAGGCAAGCTCGGTATGAACGGCAGCCGCTGGCGACTTGGCTGGGGGGAAATACAGGGTGAATACGCTGCCTTTGCCGGGCGTGCTTTGCACGCCGACCGAACCTTGGTGCGTGCGCATGATGCCGTGCACGACGGCCAGTCCCAGGCCGGTGCCCTGGCCGACCGGCTTGGTTGTGAAGAAGGGTTCGAATATGCGCTCCATGGTCTCGGGTTCGATGCCGGTGCCGGTGTCGCGCACCGCCAGGGTCACATGGTGGCCACGCGAGGTGCCGCGGCGCTCCCGGCGCAGCGGCATGGAGTAGGTGCTTCCGAGCTTGATACTGATCGTGCCCTTGTTGCTGCCGATCGCGTGCATCGCGTTGGTGCACAGATTCAGCAGCGCCTGTTCGACCTGGGTTGCGTCGGCCATGACTGGCGGCACGTGCTCGTCGATACGCACGACCAGGTCGATCGACGGCGGCAGGGTGACCTTGAGCAGGCGGGTCGTCTCGTGCACCACCTCGTTCAGGTGAATGGTGCTGCGCAGCGTCGTCTCGTTGCGGCTGAAGGTCAGGATCTGCCGCACCAGGTCGCGTGCACGGCGCCCGGCTTTCTCGATCTCGAGCAAGCTGGCCATGGCGGGGGAGGCATCGCCGGCGTCCTGCTTGGCCAATTCGACATTGCCCAGGATGGCGCTCAGGATGTTGTTGAAGTCGTGCGCAATACCGCCGGCCATCGTGCCGACCGCCTGCATTTTCTGTGACTCGCGCAATTGGGTCTCTAGCACATTGCGCTGTGTCTCGATCTTCTTGCGCGCCGTCAGGTCACGCGCGAACACGGTGATGATGTCGCCGTCGAGCCGGCGTTCAAACGACACGCTGACCTCGACCGCCAGCGTCTTGCCGCCACTGGTGCGGCCTTCCATTTCGCCCAGCTGCGCATGCGACGACAACTGGTTGTACGCCAGCGTCTGGACGGCATTGGGCAGGAACCGTTCCAGCGGACTGCCCAGCGCCTGGCTCGACGGGCACTGGAACAAGGCCGCCGCGGCCGGGTTGAAGACCGTGATGCTGCGATTGGCGTCGACACAGATGATCGCGTCCAGCGACGAGTTGATGACCGCTGCCAGCCGGTTCTCGCTCAGGTGCAGTTCTTCGTTGCGCCGGCGCAGTTCGGCCGCGCTTTCCTGCAAGGCCTGCCGCTCGGCCAGCAGCGGGCCCTGGTCGATGATGGCGCAGATGAAGTTCGCGAGTTCGTCCGGGGCGTTGTCGATACGCGCCACGTGCAGGTCGCCGGCAAACGTACCCCTGGAGCCTGCAACGAAGATCACCTCGCTGGTCTCGGCGGTGCCGGCTGCCTTGGCTGCGAGGAAGGAGTCGGTGACCTGGCGCGCATGCGCCGCGCTGACGAGTGGCAGCAGAAAAGTCAGCGGCGGATCCTGTTCCTGGGGGCGGAACAATTTCAACGCCATTGCATTGCTCTCGAGCACCAGGCCGTTTTCGTCCACGACCATCAGCGCCAGTGGCACGCTGGAGAACAAAGTCAGGAACCGCTCGGACGCCCCTTCCGCCGCGCGCTGGCTGAATCGCAGCGCCTTGTTCTGGATTTCCAGTTCCGCCTGGTACTTGCGCAGATCCTCGATCATCTGCGGCAGCCTGTAGGCGGGCTCGCCTGCGGCGGGCTCGGGCTTCGCTGCCGCATTGTCGTGGAGCATCAGGGCCGAAATATCGCGCAGCATCTGTGCCGGTTCCGGGTCGGCCGCGCGGGCCGGCTCAATCGCGTGCTGGCCGGGCGGCTGGCCAGGCGAACCGGTGTCCGATCCCGGTTCCTGGACCAGCCGAGGCTGGCTCGTCGCAGTGCGCGCCATGAGTTTTGCAGGACCGCGCGCGGCACTCATCGCGCCGGCATCCGAGTGGCGCCATGGCCCTGTGCCGGCACGGGGGCGTGGTGAGGTTCAGGCACCGGGCCGAGTCTTATTTCTTGATTTTCCCGCGCACCGGGACCACGGTGGTGACGGTCGGTCGGACCGCATCGGCGGACACCGGCTTGGGCGGCGACGTGTCCTTCTTGGGTTTCTTGGATTCCTTGTTGGTGCGCTGCTGGCCTTTTGGCATGGTTTTCTCCTTGATACGTGGTGTTGGCGTTCGGGACGGTGACTATCGCGCGCCGGGCCGGTCGGCCAGGCGCGCGCTTGATGGCGCCGGAATCAGCGGCGCACGACGGCGTTGCCGGGCTCGTAGTTGGCAGCCTTGAGCGGGCTGTTGGCGCTGATGTAGGCACGCAGCACGTCCGCATCGACATAACCGGTATCGACAAAACTCCGGTGATCGAGCAGCTTGGGATATCCGTCGCCCCCTTCAGCGCTGAACTTGTTGACAACCATGCGGTAGGTCTTGGTGTTGTCCAGCGCAGCACCCTTGATCGTGGCGCTGGTCACGTTCCCGCCCGTGATCACCAACTGGATGCCGGCGAACTGGGCGAAGGCGCCGGAGCCCACGCTCATCTTGGCCACCGCATTGAGGTAGTCGATCACTTCCCGGCCGGTGAGATCGACGGTCACGGTCGTGTTGCCAAAGGGCTGGACCTTGAGCACGTCCTTGTAGGTCAGCTTGCCCGGCGCGAAAGAGTCGCGCACGCCGCCAGCATTGACGACCGCGAAGTCGGCGCGGGTCCGGTCCATCATGGCCAGGCCGATCAGCACCGCCATCGAGGCGGGCTTGCTGCGCACCACGGCGCGGTCGCCTTCGAGCTTGCCGTCGGTGGAGCCGACCTCGACCAGCAGTTTCTGCTGCCCGAAATCCTGGTGGGGCTGCAGCAGCGCCAGCATGGCCTTGTCTTCGGGGATCAGTTCGGTATAGGGCACCTTGCTGGACTTGCCGTCGGCCGCCTTGACCGTCTTCATCAGGTTCACCGGGATCAGGGTGTACTTGGCCAGCTTGAACTCGCCATTGCGGTATTCGAAATCCGCGCGTCCGACGTATTTGCCCCACTCATGCGCCTGCACGATCCAGGCGCCGTTCTGGCGGTCGGGCTTGCAGTCGGCGCCCGGAACGTAGGCCTTGTCGACGACGTTTTCGGCCTTCATGCAAACCGGGTTCTGGGTGTGGCCGCCCACGAC
>CAZADK010000040.1:1247-1870 GCA_964483855.1 uncultured Rhodoferax sp. | reverse complement strand
GCCCACGACAAGGTCGATGCCCTTGACGGCACGGGCCATCTCGACGTCGCCCTCGGACTGGGTTCCGTGATTGCCGTTCTCGTAATGGCCCATGTGGGTCGCCGCGATGACGATATCGGCCTTGCGGCGCAGTTCCGGCACCACCTGGCGAGCCTCGGCGATGACATTGCGGAACTCGATTCCCTTGATGTTCTCCGGACTCACCATCTTGCGCGTGTCCTCGGTCGTCAGGCCCATGACGCCGACCCGCAGCCCATCGATGTTGAAGACCTTGTAGGGCTCGAACATGCGTTTGCCACCTTCATAGATGTTGGCGGCGAGCATCGGAAACTGGACCATCGCACGCTGCGACCGAAGCACGGCAAGGGGTTTGTCGAATTCATGGTTGCCCACCGCCATCGCGTCGTAGCGGATCAGGTCCATGCCCTTGAAGTCGGGGACCGCATCCTGCAGGTCCGACTCGGGTACCCCGGTGTTCACGTCTCCGCCATCGAGCAGCAGGGTGTGGCCGCCGGCTCGCGCGACGTCGCCGCGGATCCGGTCGATCAGGGTCTTGCGGGCCGCCAAGCCGTATTCGCCATCGCCATTCTTCCAGAACCGCCCGTGGTGATCGTTGGTATGAA
>CAZADK010000040.1:0-1237 GCA_964483855.1 uncultured Rhodoferax sp. | reverse complement strand
GGCGTTGATCGGCTCGATCCGGCTGTGAAAGTCGTTGGTATGCAGGATCGTCAGGTAATAGGTCTTGTCCTTCTGCGGTCCGGCGCCCGGCATGTTCGCGCAGCCCAAAAGGGCGAGCACAGCTGCCACTGTCACCGTGGTTTTGATCAAATGCATTGTTGCCTCAGTGTTTCGTCTGGTATGGAGATTGGAAGGTCGGCAGCTCATTTTCATCTGACAGCAGCCAGTGCCGCAGGCTCATTATGGCCGCAGGCCCGAACGGACTCAAGCGCCAGCGCCCGAATTGCTCCTGGCCTGCCACGACGCGAAACGGGCCGGGTCAGCGCGTGCGGTCGCCGCCGTGAACCGCCCCGCGCGGGCAGCCCGGCCCGCGGGGTGCCGGGACGGGGTCCATCGGCGTGCACGCGGGCGTCGCCATTGGGCCGCGACGGGCTGCGCAGCAGCGACAATGGAGTGCATGTCCCCTTTTTCCCCATGACGACGCTGACCGACCCATGACTGCATTCCAGATTCGTCCGGCGATTGCCGCCGACGCCGCCCCCATCGCTCAGATCGAATCCGAGGCCGCCGCGGAGCTGGGCCACGCATCAGGCGATAGCGCCAGGAGGCTGGTCTTCTGGAAGGAGGCGATCGAGTTTGGCGAGCCCTTGCTCCAGGTGGCGGTCAGTGGCGACACCGTCGTCGGTTTTGCCGGCTATGACCGTAGCCGGGATCCGCGCACCCCGCCGACCACGGGCGAGATCTGGGCCCTCCATGTGCGCCAGACCCATTTTGGACAGGGTGCGGGGCTGGCATTGTGGGACGCGGTGCGCGAAGCCTTGATCGACGAGGGTTGCACCCAGGTGTCGATCTGGATAGAGCTGGCCAGCGAGCGTGCATTGCGATTCCACGAGTTGGCGGGCTTCAAGCGCGACATGCCGTCGTTGCGCACAGTGGCACGGGGCGCGCGGCGAGTCGAGGAGATCCGGCTCAAACGCGCCTTGTCGTGAAGGCATTGCGCTGCCGGGCCAGAACACCGTGCTGCGGCGTCGGGCCGCAGTATCGAAGCTCCTGCGCTCGATCAGGCTTCGCCGCCGAAGCGCTTGGTCAGGTTGTCGATGTATTTTTCCACCATCTTCTCGAACTCGCTCTCCACCACCGGCCCAATCACCATCTTCATCAGGCCCGGTAGCGGCAGCGTCAGGTCGCCCTGCAGCTGCAGTATCAGGTCGGTGGTTTTTTTCTTGTCGGTGATCTT